>JAGABO010000216.1 GCA_017614655.1 Treponema sp.
CAGGTTATAATGATGACGGCAGATGCAATTCCGCACATGATTACCGCCATAAACGACATTCCGTCCTGTCCGCCTGAGCCGAGAAGTTCAGCAAGGCTTTTCTGTATATCTTCAAACATTTCTTCCATAGTAGCACGGATGCAATCACTTTTCAATGCAGAGAATTCGGCATGTTTTAGACTAAATAAAGAAGAAAAAGGTGCCGATATTATAAGATATGAAATCATTGTCTTTAAAATCGTTTATCATATTGATTTTTACTTTAAATTTTACAAGTGTTTTTGCGCAAACAAAACCTTTATATAAACTTCCGGAGATGCTTCCCGAAAAAACAAACGGTAAAGATTTTCCTCTTCTTTCCGGAACAGATGCCGGACTGTTTAAAATTCTTCCCAACGGAATTCCCGAAGCGCTTTGGATAGACGGAAAGGTTGACCGCATTATAAAAACAAGCCGGGCTTTTTATTTTTCTACATCACAGGGAATCATAACTTCTACAGATTTAAGAACTTTTGAAGAGCGCAACCACGGACTTCCTTTTCTTACCATAAAGAGCTACAGGAACAAGGAAAAGAAACTTATAAGTCAGCCGGCACTCTTAAAGGATTTATGCGCAGATCCTTTAGATCCCGAAGTACTTGTTACAGCAACAAAGGATGCAGTTTATCTTACACGCGACGGCGGCAAAAACTGGAAGTCAATCGGTTCAATGAGCAAAAACTCTTCCGGAATGAAGGCCTGCGCTGTTGCCCACATGCCGGTTTATGCAGCAGATGGAAGCATCAGCGGAACGGAACTCGTTGTTTTTATGAGCCATCCTATTTACGGCTTCAGCTACTACAGGGCAGATTCTGCTTCTCCTAAGTGGATGGATGTAAGCTCAGGATTTGCAATCATGCCGAGTCTTACCCAGCCTGATGAAATTGCCGACATTCTTCCAGTTCTCTGCAAAGATTCAAAAGGAACCCTTTACTGCGAAATATATGCATCCCAGACTTTTATTCCAAAGCTCTATCGTTTTGACTGGAAAGAAAAAAGAGCCGTAAAAGTTTATGAAGGAACAGAACAGTGCGACACGATTGACGGACTTTATCAGACAAAGGACGGAATTGTTTTTACAACACTCGGAAAGTTTGCAAAATATTCTTTCGAAACAAATAAGGTAGAAGATTTAAATGCACACAGATATAACTGGGCAAACATGATTCATTCACCGCATGCAGTTTTAAATTCCGCATTCATCCCGGAAAGCGTTTCTAAAACAGGAAGCAGCCTGGCCCTTAATGAACTGTGGCTTCTTCGCCCGGATGAATCCTCTTCTCCGTACAATGCAGTTGCAGATAAAAAGAAAGCTGTATATGGTTCAGCCTATCAGCTGCGTAACATGGAAGGAATCAACAAGTACAGAAAAATCACAAAAGACAACAAACTCAATGCGCTTGTAATCGACATGAAAGATGATTACGGCTATCTGCGCTTTGAACCGAACAGTCCTCTTCTAAAGGAAAAAGGAAAAGTTACCGGATACAAAATTGATGCAGACAGGCTTATAAGCGAATACAAAAATGAAAACATTTACCTTATTGCACGAATCGTTGTATTTAAAGACAGAAATCTTACAAGGTATGCAGGCGGTAAATATGCAGTCTGGGATTCTTCGACAAACGCTCCCTGGGTCGGCATCAAAGGTGAAGAAGACGGAGAAACAGTTTACTACGATGAAAACTGGGTTGACCCTTACAGCGAAGAAGTATGGGAATACAATGTAGAAATTGCAAAGGAACTCATTGAACGCGGCTTTGATGAAATTCAGTTTGACTACATCCGCTTCCCGACAGACGGAACTAACCTGGGAAGAGCCGGCTACCGGTGGAAGGACAAGGGCATGGACAAAGAAAGTGCACTTATTTCATTTCTCTCCTATGCACGCGAAAACATAAACGCACCGATTGGAATCGACATCTACGGAGCAAACGGCTGGTACAGAACAGGAGCCCGCACCGGTCAGGATGTTGAACTTATGAGCAATTATGTTGATGTAATCTGTCCGATGTATTATCCGTCTCATTTTGAACAGGACTTCCTTGAATATGCACCTGTCGCAGAACGTCCATACAGAATTTATTTCTTCGGAAGTTACAGGAATACTGTAATCGGAAGAAACCGCGTAATCGTACGCCCGTGGGTTCAGGCATTCTATATGGGCGTCCGCTATGACAGGACACACTACAACAAGGATTACGTTCTTAGGGAAATCTATGGAGTTCGTGACGGACTTAACCGCGGCTATCTTTACTGGAATAATTCGGGCGGAATGTATGAAGATATTTCACCGGATATAAGTGACACCGATATTTCTCCATGGGAAAAAGACGAGACTGCACTTCAGAAAAGACTTCCGGCTTTCAGCACGGGAAAAACAGGAGGTCAGTTTTCCAAAACTTCCCGCACGAATATTAACGATGCACGGGAGGCGATGGTTTCTATTCTGAATACAGTTCTTGAACAGGAGTGGGAAGAAGCTGCAGAAAACCACGAAAGAGGAAGCAGTCTTCTTATGATAGAACCCTTCGGATCAAATTAATGACAAACACAGGCTACACCCCGGAAGAACCTATATGCGCACCGGCCACACCGCTTGTACCTTCTGCAATTGGAATTGTAAGAGCAAGCGGAAAAAACTGTATTGAACTTGCCTCAAAATTCTTTTCCAGAAAAAATGCACTTCTTGAAGCAAAAGGCAACACTCTCGTATATGGCTGGATTAAAGACGGAGATGAAAAAATTGATGAAGTAATGGCCGGAGTTTACCGCTCTCCAAAAAGTTTTACCGGCGAAGACATGATAGAAATTTTCTGTCACGGCGGAATCAATATCGTAAAAAGTATTCTTGATGTCTTTTTAAAAAACGGTTTTAGAAAAGCAGAACGCGGTGAATTTACTTTCCGCGCATACATAAACGGAAAGGCAGACCTTACAAAAGCAGAAGCTGTGCGGGAAATTATCGAAAGTAAAACTTCTGTTTCCAGAAGCAGGGCATCTGGCCGACTTGCAGGAAATCTTTTTTCTGAAATCGATGCAATAAAAAAACTTGTAATTGATTCACTTGCTGCAATCGAAGTAGAAATTGAATATCCGGAAGACGAAGAAAATATAAGCGACACTTTTGATTCTTCAAAACTTCTTGAAGCAGAAAAAAAACTTTCTATTCTTAAAGACTCCTGGAAAAGCGAAAAACTTTATCAGGAAGGAGCAAAGATTGTCCTCTGCGGAAAAACAAATGCCGGAAAATCTTCACTGTTTAACGCGCTTCTAAAAGAAGACCGTGCAATCGTAAGCGAGACAGAAGGAACAACACGTGACTGGCTGGAAAGCACGGCAGACTTTGACGGAATTCCCGTTCGTCTTTTTGACACAGCCGGAATAAGGGAAACTTCCGACAAAATAGAAGAACAGGGAGTTCAGCTTGCAAAAGATCTTTCCTGTGAGGCAGATGTAATACTTTATCTGATTGATTCAGAAAAAGGACTCTCTGATGATGACAAATCATTTATACAAAGCCGCACAGATATTCCGCTTATAAAAGTTTATACAAAAAGTGACGTATACAAAAAAGAAGCAGAAGAAAACGCTGTCTGTGTAAGTGCAAAAACCGAAGAAGGAATTCCTCTTCTTATTCAGAAAATAAAATCTGTCCTGGAAAAAGGAGAATCTGTTTCCAGAGAAACTGCAGGACTTGGAAGTGAACGTCAGAAAGAAAGCGTCAGCGCTGCCCTTGAACGGATACAGCACGCGCTGCATGTTGCAGAAAGCGCAGAACTCGGACTTGATGCAGTTGTTCAGGATCTGGAAGACGCACTGGATTTTCTTGGAGAAGTTACAGGTTCTGTTACACCGGACGACATTCTTTCTTCCGTATTCGCAAATTTCTGCGTAGGAAAGTAAAAATCATATAAAGGGAGTGCAGTATGAAAAAAGCATTTATTATTCTTACGGCTGTTTTTTCTGTTCTATTCTCATCCTGTTCAAAAGAAGGCAGCAGAATAGAACTTACAGACGGCTGGACTTACAGTACAACAGAACCGGAAGATTCAAACTTTCTTCCCCTTAACAAAAAAGAACTCCAAAATCTTTCTGCACTTCTTCCGGAAAACAAAGGTTTTATCTGGATTAAAAATGTTTTTTCTATTCCGCAGGAACTTCAGAATAAGAAACTCTGCTGTTTTCTAGGAAAAATTACGCTGGCAGATCAGACAAGGATAAACGGTGTCCTTATAGGAGAAACAGGAAACTTTCCGCCGGAAACGTTCAGCGCATGGAACATAACAAGAAACTATTACATTCCGAACGAAATATTAAAGGCAGAAGGAAACACCCTGCTTATAAAAATATGGTGTGACGGCGAAGGTTCACTTCTTTTAAATCCGTACATCGGCTTAAAGGAAGATGTTTCATTTTTCTCGGGCATCGAAAACTTCCTTAACTGCAGGCTTTACCTTCTTTTTGCATTCAGTTCGCTCATTGCAGGACTCTGCTATCTTATAATGTTCTTTAAGCGCAAGACAGAAAAAGAAAACTTTACGTTTGCCGCAGTAAGTATAATCACGGCAATCTACTTTTCTGTTTTCTATATACATGAAATTCCCGGTCTTCCGCTTCCATGGATGCACTTCATCTGGTTCCAGAAAATTTTTACGACAGGACTTCCGTTTGTAATTGCATTTATAGTCACATCATTTATTTATCACTTTATAAAAGTAAAGGAATACAAGGCTTTTTTTATAACGAGAATTCTATTAACAGCAGCACCCCTTGTAATCATCATGCTTACGAAAGACTGTCAGGAACTTTATAAAAAGCTGCTTCTTACTTCCCTTTTTATGATTCCGCTTCTCTTTTACATGCTTTTTGTTGTACTGTTTAATTATCCTAAACATAAAAAACTTTCCTCTGCACTTCTTATAAGTTTTTTACCTGTAATTGCAGCCGCTGTTTATGACATCATAAAGCACGCATATCTTCATCAGGCAGATGCAATGTTCCTTACAGGAGCAGGCTGGATGACAACACTGCTGATTCTTCTTTTTGCAATGGCTTATCGTTCCGCAAAAAATAAAAACGATGCAGAATATCTTAAACACAATTTTGAAAAAGAAGTTTCCTCCCGAACTCATGACCTTACAAAAACAAACAGGGAACTTGAACTTGCATTCCAGCAGGCACAGCAGGATCTTCTTCTTGCAAAAAACGCACAACAGTCTCTTTTTAGTTCAAATCTTTCGGGAATTGAAGGCTGGGATATCGCAGTTCATTTTAAACCGGCAGGCGATGTATCCGGAGATTTATATGACATATTTACAAAAGACGGTGTTCTAAAAGGAGCAGGACTTTTTGATGTAACAGGAAAGGGAATTTCTGCAGGACTTGTAACAATACTTTCTAAAAGCATAATCGACAGAAAGTTCAATGAAGGTGCTCTGGAAAATCTTGGAAAAACTATGTCCATGATAAGTTCTTCCATAGCAAAAGAAAAAGGAAATGTAGAAAATTATCTTACGGGTACTCTGTTAAGAATAAATAAAAACCGTGTAGAATATGTAAATGCAGGACAGCCTAAAGCTTTCTTCAGAAAAGCTTCAGGACAGGTCGCAGCCATTCAAAGTGCCTCACAGAATACGGATGAAGAAGCAAAACTCGGACTTTCCATTCTTCCTCCGGAATTCAAGACAATTGCATTTACAATGCAGAGCGGTGACTGCATACTTCTTTACACCCACAGCTTACAGGATGCAAAAAACTCATTCGGTATTTCTTTCGGAAGCGAAAGGGTGTCGAGGGCGCTTGCAAGTTCTGGAGACGGCACTGCACAGGAAAAGATGAACGTACTTCTGGACATCTTTAATCTTTACACAACTGATGTTCCTCTTGATGATGATTTAACGATAATGCTGATTCAGAAAAAATAAGACTGCTGCCTTAGAAAGTCAGGATTCAACTCCAAGACCAAACAGGGCAAAATCGGCACGGCACGGATCTTCAGGAAAGACCTCTTTCATTTTCTGAGTAAGTGTTCGTGCCATTTTTATAGTAGCACCAGGAATTTTTCCTGATGAAGTTTTTTCTATTAAGTTAAAATCCGCCGCTGTCTGAAGAACATGTGTGTCCATCGGGATAAGAAGGTCTTTTTTACTGAACCATTTCCAGAGTCCAAGGTCTACAGGCGAATTATCCCGAACCATCCAGCGCAGGAACATGTTAAGCTTTTTACAGGCGCTTGTTTTTGTATACGGAATAAGGACACACTCTTTTGGAAAACAGGAAGCAATTATATTGCACAGATGAACATCGTTTTTACCGCCGTTATTTAAATACAGTTCCTTAAAATGTTCTCCAAGACTTCCGCTCTGTTTAAGAATCTTACGAAGTGAATCAAAAAAAAGGCGCATTGCATTAAAGGAATACATCCGGTAAAAAGAGCTTTCTGATGAATCAAAAACTTTTCTGTAGTCCCCGTTTAAAATCCAGTCATACAGATTTTTACCGGCTTTTTCGTGAATAAAATCAACATGTTTTAAAATCTGATCACGACGTCCGAAGGCAAGGTTTGCTGCAATAAAAGCAGAAAGTTCCTGATTGTTTATATCACTATAGCGGTGCATAAAAAGAGAAGGATCCTTTTCTAAAAAAAAAGGAGTTTCGTATTTATCTGCAAGCGAGCGGATTTTCTGAATAAGTTTTTTATCCATACGAAAAAACTATACTCTATTAAAAGCCCGTTTACAATCAGCGCAGGGCAGAAGGAGCCTTTAACCAGTCAAGCATCTTTTGTGCAGTTACAATCCTTACATCAGGCTTAGAAAGAATGTAATCAAGAAACTTAACAAAAGTATCACGCCGCTGTTTTGCATCAGCTTTTACTTTTGAACGCTCTTCTTCATCAAGATCATTAAATTCGTACTTATCTGAATAAATGTCGCTGTGAAAAGCAATCGGCCACGGACAGCGGTTTCCGTTATAGCGGAGATCAAAAGTATACTTTAAAGAAGCAAGCGCATCTTCTGGCGACATAAAAAACTCAAACCAGATGTTCCAGTCTATTCCGGTAATCTTTCCTTCTGCTTCATCAAAGGAATCATCAATTTTTTTTATGCGGGAACGTGCACCTGGTGTAGTTCCGTATTCAGCACATTTTTCATCCGGCGGAACAATAACAACATAATTAGGAAGAATCCAGAGTCCCGGATGCTTTCCGATCAGAGGCTTGTCATTAAAATCATACTTGGAAACCCACCTGTCACCCTCGCAACCGTTATCAAGAGTGTACGGCCACAAAAAGTTTGTTCCATCCTGATCTTCCTGCCAGCCCTCTTCGACCGAAGCATCATATTCAAAACCCAGTTCCTGAAGCGCAGTAAAAGTTCCATCATTAAATTCGATAAACGGAGTCCTGAAGCCGGTTATGTCCTTACGCTCTACGCCAGGACCGTACTGATTTTCGTGTTCTTTTACATCTGCATTCCACGGCTTTGTAATTACATCAATGGACTTACTGATTTCGCTCATCCAGTCATCGGCATTCATAAGAAGAATTCGTTTATCAGCCTCTGAATCATAATCCATGCCATGAGGATGAGAATACGTGTGACTTCCGATTTCACAGCCTTTTTCGTACGCTGCACGCAGTGCCTTTTTTATGAGGGAGTCATCTTCAAAAGGATTTTCACACGCATTATTCGCTTTAAGATAAAAAGTACCTGCAACCTGAGTTCCGTCAAAACAGGCAGCATTACTTCCCGAAGGATTCTTACGGGAAGTAAGTGTATCTGTAACAAACTTAATGCCGCCTTCTGCACCGGAAGCCTGAAGACCGGAATAAGTGTTGTCATCAAAAGTGAACGAAACAAGCTGCGGAACATTCTGCGGCTTAAGCCCGTCTGGTGGATTTGAAGACGGCATACGATTCATATAAAACTCCTTTCGCGCTGTCGCGCTTTGCCCGGCCTGCGAAAACAGGCGTTTGGCTGCTTCGCATCCATGTTGCCTGTTTTCTCCGGCTTGAACGCTCACGCGTTCAACCCTTAACGGCTCCAGCGGCTACACCCTGGGTTATCTGCTTACGGAAGACACCGTAGAAACATATAATAGGAATGATGCTTATCATAAGGGCGGCGAACTGTTTTCCGTAGTCTGATGCAAGTGCTCCTGAGAATTTCTGAACACCTACAGGAAGAGATTTTATTCCTTCGCTACTTGCAAGAATATTTACGAGCATGAACTCATTCCAGGTTCCTGTAATCGTAAGAATTGCAAGAGTTACTCCAACAGGCTTTGCCATCGGGAAGATGATGCTAAAGAAAATCTCCAGGAAGGTTGCACCGTCAATTCGGGCAGATTCAACAAGTGAATCAGGAATACTCTTAATAAATTCAGTAGTCAGATAAATTCCCATCGGCATTCCGATTCCGATATAACAGATAAGAACACCGAGACGCGTATCATAAAGACCGGTCCAGTTAGACATAAAGAACAGCGGAATCATGATACACTGCAGCGTAATAAGAATACCGATTACAAAAGATTTATAAAGAATAGGAGTAGCCTTTGACGGAAGTTTTGCAAAAGCAAATCCAGCTGCAATAGAACAGTAAAGAATTACAATAGTCGAAACACCCGTATAGAATATACTGTTCAAAAACAGCGAACCAAAGTTTCCGCGGACCCATGCATCAGCGTAGTTTCTCCACCACCATTCCTTTGGCAGCGCAAACTTACTTGCAAGCTGATATTCCTGTGTTGTCTTAAAGGAAGAAAAGAACAGCCATATAAGCGGATACAGCGCCATAAAAACAAAGAAAAACAATACTATATATATTAAAATCTGACTGATGTGATGTTTAACACCTGTTTTCTTCATTACGTTCATCTTCTACTCCTCCTTAGCACCGAATTTCTTTTCGAGGGTTTTTACAACTCCAATCAATATAAGGCTGATTACAACCATGATTGTAGAAATCGTATTTGCCATAGGATAGTCGGCTGCTCCCTTAAAGGCTTTGTCAAACATATAAAGAGAAAGTACATACGTTTGTTTTGCAGGACCACCGGCAGTCATTACATAAATCAAGTCGAATGATTTTAATGAACCGGAAATTGCAAGAATGGCACTGATAACAAATACTCCGGAAAGTTCCGGGAAGATTACGTGCCACAGAACCTGTCTCTCTGAAGCTCCGTCAATTGTTGCAGCTTCGATAATCTGCGGATCAATTTTCTGAAGGTTTGCAAGGAAGATAATAAGGTAAGTTCCCGTGTACATCCAGAGGATTACAAAGAGAACCGGAAGCATAGGTGAACTTCCCATTGTCCATTCATA
Source organism: Treponema sp. (assembly GCA_017614655.1). Lineage (GTDB taxonomy): Bacteria > Spirochaetota > Spirochaetia > Treponematales > Treponemataceae > Treponema_D. Next base: position 9,374 of record JAGABO010000216.1, read on the forward strand.
AGAAGGATTAATCCACTTCATGATTTCTGTCCATGCTCCGCTCGAAGAGAAGAACGTCTGGAACAGGATACCGATTACAACTGTAGAAATTACACAGGGAAGATATATCATTGTCTGGAAAAAGTTCTTTGCCCTTACAAGTCCGCGGGTAAGTATGTAAGCAAGGAAGAAACCAAGCGGAAGCTGACCAAAGACAGAAACAAGAACTATCCAGAGATTGTTTTTTAATGAAACGTAGAAATACTGGTCACTAAAAACTTTTATGTAGTTTTTAAGACCAACAAACTTAAGCGCACCTTCTTCAAAAAGTGAACCGCCGGAATAATTTGTAAGACTTAAGAATACCGAGAAAAGAGACGGAAATGTCATTACGCCGAAGTAAAACAGAATAGCCGGAAGCGAAAGCATCCAGTAAGCGCGGCGTGCTTCCGTCTTTGCAGAAAGCGACTGACCAAGCAGCGTTGAATACATGTAAATAATTACGAACGCGATAAGTCCGTAAACAAGGAAGTAAAAACCGACACCAAACTCTACATCTTCTTCCGTAAATTTCTTAACGGCAATAAGTGCAAAGAATGTTGTAACCAAAATCGTTATCAATAAAGAAATATCTATAATTGAAGCAGACTTTGTATAAGTATCTTTTTTTGCACGAACAAAATACAGTGATGAAAAAACAACCGAAGCGGCCATCGACAGAAAACTCAGAACAAGAGCAGCTCCTATCAATGTATAGAGAGTACCCTCTCCTGCTCCGAAGAAATACATCAACGCAACAAATCCGTTGGCATCATCAAAAACCGGGATACAGAAACCGATCATAGCGATAAGAAGACAAATCTTACTCGCAAGTATCATGTTCTTTTTATTCATAGTTTATTTTCTTCCTTAATTTTCAATTTATGTCCACCAGAACCGTCAGATTTGACCAATGCATACAATGACCCCGACAACGAAGCATAAAACTTCATCGCCACGTTAAGACCCACCGCACTTTATGCTTTTTTTTAAGACAGCTCTATGTGTATAGAGTATATTTTGAAACTGTCGTAAAGATAATCTCTAAGAGGAACACGGGGCTGTTCAGGTAATAGCCCCGTGTCTTTTTTTTAAAGCAATCCCTTTAGAGATCAGCTTTTATTTTTTAGAAGAATCGTATGCAGCCTGTACGTCTTTACAAACCTGATCAACAGTTTTCTGTCCAAGTCCTAAAGCCTGAAGGTCTGCATTGAGAACTGAAGCAACATCTGAATTGAATACGCTGTCAAATACCGGTGTTGTTGCAGTCTGTGCATTGTAGAATGCATCACGCTTCTGAGAGAGAGGTTCGAGGTTATCATAAGAGATACCCTTGTCAAGTGAAGGGAATGAAAGACCTGTATCAAGACGTCTCTGCTGGCAGTAAGGTCCGCTGAGCCACTTTAAGAGTTCCCATGCAGCAGCTTCTTCTTTTGAACCTTTCTTGAGTTTTGAACTCATACCATATCCTGTTCCAAGAACACCAGAGTTTGCATTCTTAAGTTTTTCACCAGGAATTGCAGGGAAGTTGATAAGTTCAATATTGTTCTTCTGATCTTCAGGTGAAATTAAAGCCTGACCTGTTGACTGATCTGTAAGGAATGCACCTACACGCCAGTCTCCGTCGATAAGATATGCACCCTTCTTTGAAGCGAACTGACCTACAACATCACCGTAAGAAGTTGCAAGTGTTGCCTGAGAGATTACACCATCATCATAGAGCTGCTTAATGAACTTAACAGCATTTACAAAGTTCTTGTCTGTAAACTTTGCCTTTCCTGCCATAATCTTGTCTGCCCAGTCTGCTCCGCCGAAGCGTCCTGCAACCATAGAGAAAAGACATGACTGCATAACCCAGTCGTCCATGTTTGCCATAAGGATTGTTTCGTATCCCTTTGCCTTAAGAACAGGAACCTGAGCCTTGAGTTCATCATAAGTTTTTGGAATTGAAAGTCCACATTCTGCGAGAACAGCCTTGTTTACGAACATCATGTGTGAAACAGTAAGACCAAACGGAATTTCTGCAACATAGCCTGAAGCCTGAGCTTTCGGGTCTACACAAGCTTTCTTATAGTTACCGAGGATACCTTCTTTCTTAAGGAAAGGAGTAAGATCCTTTGCAAGTTTCTGCTGATGAATTGCTGTTGAACGTCCTGCCGGCCACATAAAGAATACATCCGGCATCTTTCCTGTTGCAGCATAAGCAGCTGCCTTCTGATGGAATGCTTCGTTAAAGAGAGCTTCACGTTCAATCTTGATATCCGGATGAGCTTTTTCAAATGCTTCCCAGATGAGTTTGTTATCATCAAATGTATTAGGAGCAGTTGCATCCTGATAATCAAGAACAGTAATAACTGTCTGCTTATCTTTTTTATCGCCTAAAGCAAAGACAGAACCAACTAATGCCGTAGCTGCGAAAGCTATTGCCATCAATTTTTTCATAAAAATCCTCCAGATTTTAACCATTTTTTGCTATTGTACACGCCTTGTACAATACTTGAATGATAAAGCCTGTTTCAATGAATTGTCAACAAAAAAAATAACACAGTTTTAAACAATTTTTAGCGCAAACCCCCGCAGACAGCATAAAACATGCAGTTTACCGGACATTTTACTGCAATTTTATTTTGAATAAAATTGTCTTTTTTTGTATAATGGAACAACTGTATTTTTTTATTAGGGGAAAATTATGGTAATTCTTACATTGAACTGCGGTTCATCATCTGCAAAGTATCAGGTTTATGACTGGGACAACAAAGAAGTAATGGCTAACGGTGTTGTAGAACGCATCGGTATCGAAGGAAGCTGCATTACTCACAAGGCAAAAGGACAGAAAACAGAAATCGAAAGCCCTTGCCCGACACACAAAGAAGCAATCGAACTTATCATTAAAGAAATCACTGATCCGGAAGTTGGTGTAATTAAATCTATGGACGAAATCGGGGCTGTTGGTCACCGCGTACTTCACGGCGGCGAAAAGTTCACAAAGTCTGTACTTATCACACCAGAAGTTCTCGACGGATTCCGCGAGGTAGTAGACCTCGGACCTTTGCACATGCCGGCCAACATCATGGGTATTGAAGCTGCCCAGA
>JAGABO010000003.1 GCA_017614655.1 Treponema sp.
ATCGTCCTGTAGACGGAAAGTTTTTTTACAGGCAGGGAAAGAGTCTCATTCAGTTTCATAATCCCTTAGAGATGAATGTTGCTGTCGTTCTTCCCGGAAAAAAGTTCGACCCTGTAACAGATATTGTTTCTGTTGACGTTAATTAATACGGAGGATTTATGCCTGTTGTTCCTGAATATATCGGAAAATATAGAATTGCTTCTGTCGTTGCAGTCGGCGGAATGGGTACTGTTTATAAAGCTGTTCATCCGTCACTGAAGCGGGAAGTCATAATCAAAAAGCTTACACTCAGAAACGGCGGAAGTATAACGCGGGAACGCTTCAAGAGGGAAGCCCGCATTCTTCTGGAATTTTCTTCTCCGTACATTGTGCGCATGTTTGATTATTTTACCGAAGGAAAAAGTGATTATATTGTTCTTGAATTCGTAGACGGAATGTCGCTTGATAAGCTCATAAAAAAGTTTAAGGTTCTTACACCGGAACTGTCGGCCCTTATTTTTCTTGATTCGTGTCTTGGACTTAAGGCAGCTCATTCAAAAGAAATCGTTCACCGCGACATAAAGCCGGGAAACATACTTATTTCAAGACGTGCAGAAGTTAAGCTTGCAGATTTCGGAATTGCTTCCTCAGAAAAAGAAAACGAAGCTTCCGGTAAAGAAGACGAGGCGACTGTTGTTCAGGAAGATTTCCGCGAAGGAATTACAGTTGCAGGTTCAACTTTAGGAACTCCGGCTTACATGAGTCCCGAACAGTTTGATGATTCTTCTTCTGTTGATCACAGGGCAGACATTTATTCAATGGGTGTTACTTTATACGAAATGGTAACGGGGCAGAAACCGTATTCCGGTGATATGTCAAAATCAAACCTTGCAAAAATAAAGCGCGGCTCCTATGTATCTCCAAAAAAACTTTCGCCGGCTCTTCCAAAAGAAATTACTTCCCTCATAAAAAAAATGATGAAGCCCAGGGCCTCTTCAAGATTCAGGAACATTGATGCAGTAATAAAAAAGGTAAGACACTTTCTTAGAAAATACGACACTCATTCACTGCGCGTTCTTCTTGCAAAGGCAGTTCTTGCAAAGGAAGGGGCGGTGCTTCCTGTAATAAAACCAAAAAGGAATATTGCAGCAAGAATTTTTTCTGTTCTTCTTCTTGCCGCATCTCTTGCAGGCGGTTTCTTCTTCTGCTGGAAGCATGGCTATGTTCATGCTACGGTTCTTTCTAAATGGTATTCACCGGTTGTCCTTAATTTAAAACTTCCTGCTACATCCGGAGTTGATGCAGACCTTCCGTCCAGGGCATTTTTCTTTTCTGATGACGGCTCAAAAATTCCGGAAGTTCCAGGAACAAGGCGTGTGTTCGAAGTTTCCGGAGACGATGGAAGTAATCTTCTTTCGACAAAACCAGTTTATTTAAAAGACGGAGACTACCGGGTAAAAGTTGCCTCGGGTCCCTGCGTATGGTGGAAGGATTTTAATGTAAGCGGAAAAAAAGTTCTTCTTAAAGTAAACCTTCAGAACAGCGAAATGAGGCCTCTTTCGGTTGACTTCAATGTTTTTGATTCTAAAACTTTAAAGCCGGTTTCTTCCCGTGCAGAACTTTTTGTAATGTCCGGAAAAAACTGGATTCCTCTTGATGAAGAGACAGCTTCTAAACTCAGAACGGGAAGCGTACATAAATTTAAGATTTCTGCAGAAGGTTACGCGGATAAATTTTTTAGCCTGCTCATAGACTGGTATCAGGACAGGCTTGTAATCAACGCGTCTATGAACAGAAGTGAGTAGGGGAAAACTTATTTAAGGTTTGCCTTAATGAATTCGATCTTAAGATCCTTAAGTTTTTCCGTAACGGAAACCTTGTAGATGTGAGGATTTAAGATTCGCTTGTATGAAGGATCAAAGGCTTCCATCTGCTTCATCATGTTTTCGCGGCTTAACCTTAACTGTTCTGCTTCCGGCTTTCTCGGTTCAACACGCTTTCCGTCTTTTAGACGCAGAGAGAGCATCGGTTTTACTGAATCTGCCGTAAAAGAGAAGCGGCGGTAGTCAACCATTGTATGATGATAGCGGTACTCTTTTCCTGCTTCAATTGTTTCGTCTTCAAGTGCAAGAATATCAGCACGGGCCATTCCCTTTTCGTCGTAAAGTCTCCAGACATTTTTAATTCCGGGGTTTGTAGTTTTTGCAGGATTATCACTGAACTTCATTGTAGGAATCATTTCTCCTGTTGCTGCATCGTGACGGGCGGCAAGTTTGTAAACACCAGTAAAGCTTGATTCGTTTCCGCCTGTTACCATGTGGGTTCCGACACCCCAGCTTGCAATCGGAGCATTCTGCTGAACGAGCGTTTCGATGATTTCTTCCGTAAGTTCATTTGAAACAGAAATGAAGGCCTGCGGAAAACCTGCCTTGTCGAGTTCTTTTCGGACTTCCTGCGTAAGGTAAGAGATGTCTCCCGAATCCAGACGTACGCCGAAGTTGTAGCCTTTTTCTACAAGTTTTGCACCTGCCTTGATTGCGTTCTTGATTCCGCTTCTTAAAGTGTCGTAGGTATCAATAAGGAAAACAGTTTTGTCCGGGTAAATTTTTGCATAAGCTTCGAAGGCTTCAAGTTCAGAAGGGAAACTCATAACCCATGAGTGAGCCATTGTTCCCATTACAGGGATGCCGAACTTTTTACCGGCAAGAGTGTTGCTTGTTCCTGCGGCTCCTCCGATAAAGGCTGCACGCGTTGCGCTCATAGCACCGTCGCTTCCCTGTGCACGCCTTAAGCCGAACTCCATTATGCCGCCCTTACGGCTTGCAAGCCATACGCGTGCAGTTTTAGTTGCAATAAGGCTCTGGAAGTTGATTGTATTAAGGACAAGTCCTTCTATAATCTGGGCTTCAATGAGGTTTGCATGAATGCGTACAAGAGGTTCCTGCGGGAAAATAACGGAGCCTTCTTCGAAAGAATATAAGTCTCCCGTAAACTTAAAGTCCTTAAGGTAATCAAGAAAGCCTTCTTCAAAAATCTTCTGTTCCCTTAAGTATGCAATGTCTTCTTCAGAGAAGGTGAATTCTGTAAGTATGTCAAGAAGAGGTTCAATTCCTGCAAAAACAGAAAAACCTCCGTTAAAGGGATTCCTTCTGAAAAACATGTCGAACACAACCTTGTGGTTCATGTTCTGCTTCCAGTACCCCTGAGCCATCGTAAGCTCATAGAAGTCTGTAAAAAGTGCACTTGTTATTTTATAGTCCTGTTTGTTTTCCATTAGAAACTCCTTTAACCATAATTTTATATTTTTACATTTTTAAAATCAACCTTATGGACTTTTAATTGGAAGGCCGCTTGCAGAATTTAAACGTAAACCATGCGCCGGCTCTTCTTCCGACAAAGCGGGATGCTGCGGCTTTAAACTTCCATTTGAATGCAAACATTGAATAAAACTTTCCTTTTCGGGAAGCCTTAATGCAGTGGGCAACAGTTTTTTCCGGTGAAAGCCCGTGGCGTACTTCCTTTCTTGCTCCGTTGGAAGCAACGTTTGCAAATTCCGTGCTCACAGGACCCGGGCAGAGTACCGTTACTGAAATTCCCCGGTCCTTAAGTTCAGCCCTGAGGGCACAGGAGAAGCTTAAGACAAATGCCTTTGAAGCTCCGTAGACGGCAAAGTTTCCCAGAGGTAAAAAAGAAGCAAGGCTTCCCGTATTAATTATGCGGCTTCCTTTTTTCATGTAGGGTAGGGCAAAGCCTGTTATTCCTGTAAGAGATGTGCAGTTTAAGTCAATCATCTGCATTTCGCGCATTGTGTCAGTTGATGCAAACTCTCCGTAGGTCCCGAAGCCTGCATTGTTTACAAGGACATTTACCTCTATTCCGCCGTTCTTTTTTTCTGATTCATTTTCTTCTTCAAGTGCGGCTTTAAGTTTTAAGGCACCATCACTTCCGCTTATATCAAGCGGTACTGTTTTTATTGAAGGATAAAAATCAGGTCTGCTGCTTTTTTGTGCAGCTTCAAGAATGTTATTTTTTACTTCTTCGAGTTTATCTTTTCTCCGCGCAACAAGCCAGATTTCATCAGAAGGAAAAACTGAATTTCCTTTTTTTCTGTAAAGGGCGCTTTCTTCTGCAAGCTGAACTGCAAACTCGGCTCCCATTCCGCTTGAACTTCCCGTAATAATCGCAATCTTTTTCATAGATTAAATATAGGCTCTTCGGTTGTAAAAATCAATTCATTTATTTATACTCGCAGTATGAAAAAAATAATTTCTGCTGTATTCCTTGCGCTTTTTATTCAGGCACACGGCTTTCTTTTTTCTGAAGCAGCATTATCTGAACCGGAGGATGCAGCCCTCGAAGAATACATGACTTCCCTTTCTCCTTCTGCTCTTGTATCACAGATTTTTCTTGTAAATATAGAAGGCTCTTCTTCATATTATACGGTAGAGAGGTCCGGTGATATTTTTCCTTATTTTGGAGATGAACCGCTTATTCCAGGCGGAGCGCTTTTTTTCTCGTATAATATTGCAGATTCTGCCGAAAAAATAATTCAGTTTACGGAATCAGAAAAGCTTCTTGCAGAAAGGTTTTCTCTTGTTCCCCCCTACAATGCAGTAGATCAGGAAGGCGGGTATGTAAACCGTCTAAAAGAAATAACAAGTCCTCTTCCTTCAAACAGAAAAGTTTCTTCATCTCTTTCTCCGTCACAGGCTTTTG
>JAGABO010000217.1 GCA_017614655.1 Treponema sp.
GTGCAGCCGTTGAATTCCAGAACAGAATAGATGCAGCCTGTGTTTATGTAAATGCTTCAACACGTTTTACAGACGGCGGTGAGTTCGGCTTTGGTGCAGAGCTCGGAATCAGCACGCAGAAACTTCACGTGCGCGGCCCGATGGGAATACGTGCGCTTACAACTACAAAATACCTTATTGACGGCAACGGTCATATCCGATAGTATCAGTTCTGCATATTTTCGGGCTATAGCGCAGTTGGTTAGCGTGCATGTCTGGGGGGCATGAGGTCACCGATTCGAATTCGGTTAGCCCGACATAACCGGTGTTCAGTTTTTTTTTGGCTGAACACCTTTTTTATTTTAAAATGCCGGATTTGCAGGCGCAGCCGGGTTTACCGGCGTGACCGGATTCGGTGGCGCAGTCAGATTTATCGGATTTATTTCAGCGCCTCTGAAATTTGAAGGAGCTGTTCGCGCGTCATGTCTTCTTTATTCTTTAACATGCCTGCAGGAAAACCGTACGCTTTTTCCAAATCTTCATCAGTAAGAATTTCTTCAGGAGAACCGAAATTAATGTCGCGGTTCGGAAAAAAGAGCATCACGTTTTCTGCATAACGGCGAGACAAATCAAGTTCGTGCATTGAAATATAAACCGGCGTTGATTTTTTTCACAGAACAGGTGGAGATATTCAAGCGCCTTTTCTTTCTGCGGCTCTTCCATTGCAAAAAGCGGTTCATCCATAAAAACACTTTTGCTTCCATAAAGCAGGCTGAATGCCAGAAGCGTGCGCTGAATTTCTCCCTTGCTTAATTTTGTAAGTCCGTGATTCATAACGTTCTTAAGTTCAAATACAGAAACAACTTCGTCGTATAAATCTCCGCCGCTTTTTATGGCAGAAGCCTTTGACTTAAGCGCTCCGTTTTCGTAAACATAATGAAGGAGCTGTTCAACTTTTTCTTCAGTTTCAAATTCCATATTCTGATAAATCACTGAAGCAAGAAGATTCTTTTTTTCTTCATCAAGAAGCGGAATCTGTTTTCCAAAAAGCCTGACGCTTCCTTCCTGCGGAACAAGCCTTCCGCTTGCAAGCATAAGGAACGTACTTTTTCCTGAACCGTTCGGTCCGATTAAACTTGTAAAGCCTCCCGGAAGCGATGCCGTAAAATGATCAAACACCGGCTGCGGAACAATCTGCTTTCCGTCCGCATCAACATCACCTTCAACTGCCGGATAGGTAAAAGAAACATTTTCAAAGTCGATAAAGTTTTCGATTGTCATGCGGCAAGTGTAGCATAATTTGGAAATAATGTCAGAGCTATGAAAGTTTAAAAACAAAAAGAGAGCCGCAGCATTACACGGCAATCATAACGGAACAAGCGCCTCTGAAAGCCTGGTGTTATCAGTAATTCTAATAAACTGACTGCCAAAACGGTACAAAACGCAAGTTCAAGTTACGATTTGTACCGTCTTTCAGCACGTAATCTGACTCAGTACTTTTCCAATTGAATCGTGGATTACAAGCGTTGCCTTGCCGTCAGAAGGTCCCGGATCACGGTTTATAAGGACGATGTCTTTTCCCATATAATAATCGATTAAACCTGCTGCCGGATAAACGGTAAGCGACGTGCCTCCGATTATAAGGAGGTCCGCTTCACGCAATGCACGTATTGAACCGCTGATGCATTCATCATCAAGACCTTCTCCGTAAAGTACGACATCAGGCTTAATGATTCCGTTGCAGCCGTTTTTATCACACCGCGGGATTCCTTCTTCATCCTGATGAGAAGCAACATAGTCAAAATCGTAAGGTGCGCCGCATTCAAGGCAGCGGTTCCGCAAAGTGCTGCCGTGAAGTTCAAAAACATTCCTGCTTCCGGCTTTCTGATGAAGGCCATCAATATTCTGCGTGATTACGGCAGAAAGTTTACCGGCCTTTTCAAGCTCAGCAAGTTTTTTGTGGGCTGCATTCGGTTCAATTCCGGTTACTAAAAGTTTTTCACGATAGAACCTGTAGAACTCCGAAGTCTTGCTGAAGAAAAAAGGTGCGCTTAAAATTTCTTCAGGCGGATAATCCCACTTCTGATGATAAAGTCCGTCTACGCTCCTGAAGTCAGGGATTCCGCTTTCCGTTGAAACACCTGCTCCTCCAAAAAAAACAATACGGCTGCTTTCGTCTATAAGTTTTTGAAGTTCTTCAATCTGATTCATAATCACAGTATAGCACTGAATTCTGAATATTCCTATTAAAAAAAATTCACAGTACAGATCTGCATTTAAAAACTGCACACGTTTCTGTGTGCGCTCCTGAGTCCGACCTGCGCCCTGTTGTCACTCCGCGCCACTTCTTCACTCTGCATCTTCACGCAACACACATTTCTGTGCCTTTATCGTTTATTTGCATTTTTTATATTCAAGATTTATAATTTTCCATTATGGCTTGTTATAATCCTGCTTCGCTTAATGCTGACGAATTTATAAATAATGAAGAAATTTTAGAAACGCTTGCTTATGCTGATGCCCACAAAAATGACGTTAAGCTTATTGATTCAATTCTTGAAAAAGCAAGGCCTAAAAAAAATGCACATGGCTGTACCTGTTCAGGACTTACCCACAGGGAGGCTTCCGTACTTCTTGCATGTGACATTCCCGAAAAAGTTGAACAGATGTTCAAGATTGCGGAAGAAATAAAGCTTGCATTTTACGGAAACCGCATCGTTCTTTTTGCTCCGCTTTATCTTTCAAACTACTGCGTTAACGGATGCCTTTACTGTCCGTATCATGCAAAAAATTCTGCAATTCCGCGAAAGAAACTTACTCAGGAAGAAATCAGAAACGAAGTTATTGCACTTCAGGACATGGGACACAAACGGCTTGCTCTTGAAGCCGGCGAAGATCCTGTAAACAATCCTATTGAATATATTCTTGAAAGCATAAAGACAATTTACGGAATCAACCACAAGAACGGAGCAATCCGCCGCGTAAACGTAAACATTGCTGCAACCACAGTTGAAGATTACGAAAAGCTTCACGATGCTGGAATCGGAACTTACATTCTCTTTCAGGAAACTTACAATAAAAAAAGTTATCTCGAATTACACCCTACAGGTCCAAAACACGATTATAACTATCACACTGAAGCAATGGACAGAGCTATGCAGGGCGGAATTGATGACGTGGGTTTAGGAGTCTTATTCGGACTCGAAGGTTATAAATACGAGTTCGCAGGCTTGTTAATGCACGCTGAACATTTAGAAGCTGTTCACGGCGTTGGTCCTCATACAATAAGCGTCCCAAGAGTAAAACCCGCTGACGATATTAACCCTGACGATTTTAATAATTCAATTCCTGATGAAGTCTTCACAAAAATTGCTGCTTGTATAAGACTCGCAGTCCCTTACACTGGAATGATAATTTCAACTCGTGAAAATGAAAAAGTACGCGAAAAAATGTTGCAGGTCGGAATTTCTCAAATCAGCGGAGGTTCAAGAACTTCAGTCGGAGGTTACACTGAAGATATTCGTCCTCATGACACTGAACAATTCGACGTTTCAGATCAGAGAACTCTCGATGAAGTCGTTCAATGGCTGATGAAAAGCGGACATATCCCTTCGTTCTGCACAGCTTGTTACAGAGCAGGAAGAACTGGAGACAGATTCATGAGTCTATGTAAGAGCGGTCAGATTTTAAACTGCTGCCACCCTAACGCACTCATGACTTTAACTGAATATCTCGAAGATTACGCTTCACCGGAAACTAAGGCAATCGGCTACAAAATGATTGAAAATGA
>JAGABO010000218.1 GCA_017614655.1 Treponema sp.
AATAGGACGATTTGTACTTGCAGGAAGGCTTCTGGCTCCCCTAAGTCTTTTTTTCATAACGGTTTTTACAGATCAGAATCAGAGGCAGGATTTTACTCACAACGTATTCATTGCACTTCTTCTTTCTATATTTACCGGATTACTTATGCCGCTTGATGCTTCAAATACAACTTCTACGTGTACGGTTGCATGGAATTTTGAAGGTCTTTTTCTTATGATAAGAATTACGCTGTTTATTTCGACAGTAATATGTTTTATATATAAGGCCCTTACAAAAAATTCAAAGGAAACTTTTAAATCCTTAAAGGGATTCATTCTGCTTTCTGCCGGTTACAATCTTCTGTGTACTGCCGACTGTTTTTTTATTCTTGGAACTGGACTACTGCTTCTTGTTACCGGAACCTATTTCTTTATTCTTTCTTACCACGAAACCTATCTGTGGAGATAAAAAGCTGCAACTGCTCCAATTACAAGCGGAATGAATATATTATCAAAGTCTTTTAAGGGAAGCACTTCTATAAACATTCCGACTGTAGCAGCAGCAAGTGCAATAAAGGCACCTTCTGTGCCAAAAGAACGGCATGCAAAAAAGCAGGATATATAAATGGCAGCAAAACAGGCAAGACTTCCGGCTGCAGTTTTTCCCTGCGTAAAAGGAATGCGCATCTTTCCCATGAACTTTCCGAAAAGGCTTGCAAGTCCGTCTCCAAAAGAAAGGGCATAGATTCCGGCATAGCAGGCAGCTCCCACGCTTTCGCCTTCACGGAAAACTACGGCAGTAAGTATTATTCCCAGACACAGGGTAACAGGACCTTTTACAAATGAGTTTTCGTCACGTTTTCTTGCAGCAGCATTTGTAACGGCAGAAACAACAGGAACATTGATTCCTTTAAGCCGTAAAAATTCAGAGACAGTATAAAAAAGCAGGAAAAAAACAAGAACGGCAATTGTCAGATAGTAAAAACGGCTTAAAAAAAAAGGAACAACCGCAGAACACAAATGAATTGATTTCCTGAACAGTTCCTTGGTGAGTGTTATAAAACGCTGCCGGCCCTGAATTCCGCCGTTAATCATTCAAGTACAGTTTCTCCGTAAAGAGTGCGTGGAATTTCCGTATAAATTTCACTCTCATATTCAGGAACAGAAGCCGTTATGTATTTAATATTCTGTTCTGCAAGATTTGAACCTTCCATGCGGATCATTGTATTCTGATTTCGTGTAAGAGAATCCCATGCACGAAGACTTTCCTGAAGATTTACGATTGCCTTTGCATTGAGCATTGAATCACCTGTTTTTGAAGCAAGTCGTGAAAGAACAACTCCAAGGTTATTGGAAGCCTTCATGTAAGTATCAACAATATCGTTATGATCTCCCCTGCTCTGAGGCATCATTAATCCATAGTGACGGCGGTCAACATCAAGAAGATCTATCAGACGTTCATAATAACCGCGTGCAACATAATAGTCATTGCTTTTTGTGAGAGTATCTGCAAGTGCTAAAAGTAAATGTCTGTCATTAGGTTCACTTTCGTGACTCTTGATAAATGAACCGAGAGCCTGAGAATAGTTTTCGCTGTTATAGTGAATATATCCGATTCTATAACGGACAGATGCATTGTCGTATTTGTTATCTACAGCGCTGATGTAATTTCTGAGCGCACTCTCATTATCAAGCGAAATAAAATATTCTATATCTGCAAGGTCTGCATAAAGATGACCGATATTTTCGTCGCTTTCAAAACCGCTGGACTCATTTTCTTTTTCGAACATGTCTATACCGCGGCCAAAGGATTCTTCTGCAAGAATGTATTCGCGGCTAAGTTCATACTGTTCACCAAGCAGTCTGAATGTATTGATGTATTTATATGTATCCCTCTTTTTTCTGATGTTCTGGGATTCAAATGCTTCGATTGCATACCTGAGGACATTTATCGCAGACTCATCTGCTTTTGTTTCTATAAAGTAGCGTGCAAGATTGTAAAGTGCAACAGGATTACTTTCATCTGTTTTTACGGCACGTTCAAGAAGCTCACGCAAATCTTCTATATGTTCCCTGAGGCTTTCTTCTGCAGGTCTTAATTTTCCAAAACGCTTGTCCAGAAGATAACCGGAAAGTTCCGTAAGTTCACTGCTCGAAAGTGCTTTTTTCTGAGGAAAGAAGAAATTCTTGTATTTAAGAACTTCACGAAGATCATCCGTACGGATGTAGTAAATCATTTTTCTTGCCTGACTTTCGTTTGTAGCTCCGTAGTTGAGTTCATAAATACTGTACTGTTCAAAAGCATCACGGAATTTTACCGGTTCAAGTTCTGTAGCCCAGTCAAGATAAACATCACCGAGTTTAAGGATAGACTCTCCGTCATTTATATGATAATCAAGAACTTCCCTCTTCATAATACGTTCAGCTTCTTCATAATTATAGAGGTCTTCTGATTCCATCTCTGCCCATTCAAGTCCGGCCTGTCTGTCATGATCAAAACGCTGCAGTATTGCCCTGTACATCATGCGGCTTCGTTCATACTGTCTGTGCTCCCTGTAGCCCTGTGCGTATTTGAAGAACCACGACTTCTTCGGATTATAACGGATAGCTTCATCAAACATCTCTTCTGACTGAGGATACTGATTGTCTTCAAGAAGTGCATATCCCTGTTTATAAAGCGAGTTAGCATGAAGGGGACGATAAATGAGGTTATCTACAATTTCTACCACGCAGAAAAGTAAAACTGCTGCTGCAACAGAAAGTATTGCCCCCGGAATAATCCTGTTCTTAAGCTGATATTCAAGTGACTGCTTGTAAGCTTCGTATTCAGCTGCACTTCGCCTTTCGAAATCGCGCGGAACCTGAAGCGAAATGTCGAGCATTTTTTCGAGTTCGCCGGCCAGTGTACGAGCAGGAACCTTTCTTAAAACTTTTTCAAGTATTCCAAATACGGCATCATCCGTAAATTCATTTTTTACGACAAGGTCTTCAAGGGCAATGCGTACATTAAGCGGATAAGATTCAAGGTTTTTCTTAAATCTTTCATACTCTGCATCAGTAAATGAATTTTTTACCCTCGCACCAGGCTCTTCCTGAACTTCCGGCTCCGGAGGTTTCTTGTTTATGTCTGCAGTTACGGTATCGGAGAAACCAGGAATATTAAAGATGTCATCTTCGTCTTCGGTTGTATCTATCGTACCTAATTCAAAATCAGAACCACTGTCAGAAGAAAAATCAACACCTTCCATACCGGACGTATCAAATTCTTCATCAGGAACTTCTTCATCAGGAAGAGGCTCTTCTTTTTCCGGAATGTTTCCCTCATAGTCAGCAACGGTTATGTTTCCAAAATCCTGTCCGAGCGAATCCCCTACTTCGGGCGGCTCATAGGATTCTTCCTGCACAGTTTCCGAAGGAGCATCAGAAGATTTTTCTTCCTGATCAGCCGGGAATTCATCAAGACCGGAAACTTCACCAAAAGAAGGCTCTGCAGGGAAATCTTCAAGTCCCGCTGCATCAAAATCCATAACTTCTTCTGAAGGAGACTCTGCAGAAAAATCATCTGCAGCGGCACTTCCAAAATCAGGAGTTTCTTCAGCAACAGGCTCTGCAGGAAAATCTTCAAGAGCTGACGTATCAAAATCGGGAAGAGGTTCATCAACGGAAGATTCAACTCCGCCTTCTGTTTTAAATGATTCTTCCGGTTCAGAAATTTCTTTTACTTCTTCAGAAGCATCACCAGAAGTATCTTCTTCTGTGCCAACGTCAAACATCTTCCGGGCACTTCGAATTTCATCCAGAGAAGGCTCTTCGTTAAATTCATCAGGAAGATCCATGCTTAAAGAATCTGTGCCGGAGAATTCAGAAAAATCACCGCCGAAATCATCTGAACTTTCACTGTCCGTAGAAGAAACAGATTCTTCCTGAACGGGTTCAATTTCTGCAGCAGGTTCCGGCATATCTTCCGGCTCAGCAATGATTTCTTCCAGAGGCTCTGCTTCAACGGGAGAAGCAGATTCCAGTGTTTCATCTTCGGTAAGTTCCGGAAGCTCTTCGGTAAGTTCAGGAAGTTCTTCGGTAAGTTCCGGTATATTTTCCGTAACCGGCTCTTCATCAGAAAGAAGTCCTTTAAGGAGTGCTTCGTTTTCCGAAACTTCTTCTGCAGGAAATGCAGGTTCTGCTTTTTCTGTATAGTTTTCGTTTTTACCGCCGAGAAGATTTGCAATCATTGCGTCGGCTTCTTCTTCTGCCGCGCTCCTTTTTGGAGGTGCAGGCGGTTCAACCTGTTTTTTAGGAGATGCCTTCGGAGCAGCTTTTGCAGGAGCCGGTTTCGGTTCCGGTTTTGATGCCGGTGCTAAAAGAGAATCAAGGTCCAGATCTTCAAGTGGAATTTCTTCCGGTTCTTCCGGCTCTTTTTCTTCTTCGGGTTCTTCAAAATCACTTAAATCAAGATCAGAAAAATCAACATCACCAATCGGAGAAATAAGGTCCGACATATCCGGTGCGGCTTCTGCCTGAACTTTTGCAGCAGGCTTTTCTTCTTCATCACTGCCTGTATCTTCACCGGTAATATCAGAAAAATCATTAGCTTCGCGTTCTGCTTCGGCTGCGGCTGCATCTGCCTGAGCCTGCTCTTCTTCTGAGAGCATAGGAAGACCCATGCGGAAAAGTTCTGAATCGTCAATGTCTTCTACGTCTTCAGGGATCGGAACCGTTACGGGTTTCTCACTCCTGGCCGCACGTATGGCAACTTCATCACCGAGAGTTAATAAGTCTGTATTCAGCTGCTGTAATTGACTTAATCCAGGCATACGTTGATTATATCCTTTATTCGTTTATTATTTCAATGGAAACTCTCCACCTTTTTTGATTGTCGGAATTTTCCATATTGAATTTTAGGCTTTTTTAAAGACAGCCGTCTGTTAAAGAATAAATATTAAATTCCGAAAATAAAGGTATGAGGCGTTTTCTTTTAAAAGCAATTTTTCTTCTCTGTACCGCTGCAGTTTTTGCCGCAGCTAAAAAGGAACTTCCAAGCGATGAAGAACTTGACTATTCGCAGCTGGTTTCTGAAATACCGGGCTACGGTTCGCCGTACATGAAGGATGATTATGTAATTTTTACTTCGCCTGATGTTTACAGACACGTAGGAATAGCTTTCGAATTCGAAAATTTCCGCACAATTCATTCATTCAGGATAAAAAAACTTTACGACATGGATTTTAACGAAAAGGGAGCAATAATGTTCTACATCCTTAAACTCCCTAAAGATGTTCAGAAAGTAAACTACCGCATGGTTTTTGACGGATTATGGACGCTGGACCCCTACAACAACAGAAAAATCTTCGACAGCAGCACCGGCCTCTATCTTTCACAGTTTGATGCAGCCAGAAATATTCCGGATATAACCGAAACAAAAAAAGACGGCCGCGTAAGATTCGTGTACAAGGGCGAAAGCGGCCAGCATATAAGACTCGGCGGAAGCTTTACCAACTGGGACAGCTGGATTTACGAAATGACGGAAGTTGAACCGGGACTTTATGAATTTTACCTTACGCTCAATCCCGGAACCTATCAGTATGCGTTTTATTCGGGAATCAATTCTTATATAGACAAAGGAAACCCCGAACGCTGCTACACGAAAGACGGAAAAGAGGCTTCCATACTGACAGTAAAATAAAAGCTTTTTTTAACGGCCGAACATTCCGCTTAAAGAAGAAAGATCCATTCCGCCGGCTCCTCCGCCCATACCTGCAAGCTGCTGCATCATCTTTGCCTGGGCACCGCGGTTTCTCGTAAGCTTTTTCATCGTTAAGCGGGTCTTTTCGAACTGCTTTATAAGCTTGTTTACTTCCTGAACCGAAGTTCCGCTTCCCTTTGCAATTCTTTTTCTTCTTGAAGGACCGATTATAAGATGATTTGCACGTTCCTTCTTTGTCATACTCTGGATGATTGCCTTCTGATGCTTTAAGCCGGCCTTATCCATCATGCTTTCGTCAAAATTGCTCATACCCGGAAGCATCTGAACAAGCTTAGAAACGCTTCCCATTTTTTCTACGGACATAAGCTGTTCAAGCATATCCTGAAGCGTAAACTCGTTGCGGGCCATCTTCTTCTGAAGACGTTCTGCCTCTTCTGCATCAACAGTTTCCTGGGCTTTTTCTACGAGGGAAACGATGTCTCCCATGCCGAGAATTCTTGAAGCGATTCTGTCCGGATGGAAAGGTTCAAAATCTTCTGTTTTTTCGCCGGTACCGATAAAGAGAATCGGTTTTCCGGTAATTGTCTTGAGTGAAAGAGCCGCACCACCGCGGGCATCTGAGTCGAACTTTGTAAGGATGACGCCCGTAAGGCCAAGCTGCTCGTCAAAGCTTTTTGCAATGTCTACCGCGTTCTGACCGGTCATCGAGTCGGCCGTAAGGATTGTTTCTACCGGTGAAGTCTTCTTCTTGATTTCCACCAGCTCCTTCATCATGCTTTCATCAATCTGAAGGCGTCCTGCGGTATCAAGAATAACTGTATCGTAGCCGTTTTTCTTTGCAAACTTAACGGCATTTTCTGCAACCTTTACTGCATCCTTAGAACCGTCTTCCTTGTAAACAGGAACATCAATTTTCTGACCAAGGGCACAAAGCTGTTCAACAGCGGCCGGACGCACAAGGTCACAGGCTGCAAGAAGAACACGACGGCCTTCTTTTTTAAGGCGGAAAGCAAGCTTATGTGCGGCTGTAGTTTTACCGGCACCCTGAAGTCCTAAAAGAAGGATTACGCTCTGAACATCAGGTCCCTTTAAGGAAAGGTCTGTTTTTGTATCTCCGAGCATGGAGACAATCTTGTCGTGGATGATTTTTACAAACTGCTGACCCGGATCAACTGCCTTTAGGACGCGCTCGCCTTTGGCTTCTTCTACGGTAGAGTTAACGAACCTTCTTACTACGCGGAGGTTAACGTCGGCTTCCAGTAAAGCCATTTTTATCTGTTCAACGGTTTCTTCTATATTTTTTTCTGTGATTTTTGATTTACCGCTTAATGTCTTCATTATTGAAGAAAATGTACCGGTTAATTTTTCAAGCATTGTTTTCTCCTGTAATTCCGTAAATATATCATAAAAAAAAACGTTTTTTCAACATCAGAATAGGCTAACAAAAAAAAGCCGGACGGTACATATGAACTGATGCTTTCCGCTGCAAAAGACGCCTGTAAAACGCCAGCTTGGGCGTATATGGTATCTGTCTCCCTTCGGTCGCACGCCCAAATGGTGTTTTCAGCCGCCTTTTCAGCTCCAGCATCAGTTCATACATCATGAAGTTGTTTCTATTTTTTTATGATTTAATCCGAAAGGTCTACGTCAAACTGAACCTGAACGTCATAATCAGGGAAGGCTTCTTTTACGTCCGAAACAACGTGTTCATACATTGCCTGCATGTCTTCTGAACCGAAGGAAACTACAAGGTCAAACTTCATGAGCTTTTCTTCTTCGTCAACAAAAAAGCCGTGCATCTGGACAATATCCTTGTGGTCATGAACAATGGCCGATACTCTTGAACGGATTTCTGCAGCAGAATTATTTTTTGTATTCACGCTGTAAACGCCGACTGCCGTCATTATAACGCCGAACTTTTCGTAAACCACGCGGGTAATTTTTCTCGTAACCGAATCAATTTTTCCTGCAGTCCACGTGTCAGGAATTTCTATGTGAATTGACCCCAGATGCTTATCAGGACCGTAATTGTTGAGGGCAAGATCGTAAGCGCCCCGAATTTCCGGATCTACGGAAGCGACAGTCTTTTTTATTGCAATCGAAATTTTTGAATCAATTCTTTCACCTAAAATCTTACTCAAAGTTTCCTTTAAAGTTTCCACACCGGTTCTGATGATAAAAAACGAAATTACGACACCAAGCCATGCTTCAAGAGAAATTCCCTTAAAGATAAAAACAAGGGCAGCTGCAAGTGTAGAAAGAGAAATGACGGAATCCATAAGCGCGTCTTTTCCGCTTGCCGTAAGCGAAGAAGAGTTTGCCCTGCGCCCCATTGCAGAAGTAAAAAGCCCGAGAATAATCTTAACAAAAACTGCCGAAGAAACGACGATAATCGTTACCGCACTGTAATCCGGAATCTGGGGCGTAATTATTTTTTTGACTGATTCAACAAGAGACGTAAATCCTGCATACAGGATGATTATTCCGATTATCATTGCAGAAATATACTCTGCCCTTCCGTGTCCGAACGGATGTTCCCTGTCTGCCGGCTTTAATGCAAGCTTTGTTCCGATAATCGTGATTATGGAAGAAAGTGCATCAGTAAGATTGTTTACTGCATCAAGTATAACTGCAATGGAGTTGGAAAGAATCCCCGCAACAGCCTTAAAAGAGGCCAGAAATATATTTGCAAGAATTCCGATAATGCCTGTCCTTATGATGATTGCTTCACGCCTGTCCTTCATAAAACGCCGCCTTAAAAAAGTCTTAAAGCATGATACATCAAATTAAGAAAATAATCACGGGGAAGTTTAAGTATAAGTCCTGTCCCTATACAGCACAGCTATTGAAAAAACGCGCATTTTTTTCTATTATAATGTGTTATGAAAAAAAGGAAAATCTGGCCTTTTGTTTTTTTAGCCGTCTCTCTGTTCAACGGACTCTGGATTGGAGTTTCGCTCGGACTTTCTCTTGCAGTAACAGTTAATACAAAGAATACGGAAAACTTTACGGACTTCGAAACCGTACTTCCGACAAAAATTCTCGACATAAATGATGAACTCATCACAGAGTTTTCAAGTGATGAAAAGCGCGAAATAATTTCTCTCGATCAGCTTCCGCAGCACATGATTGATGCTCTTTTAACACGCGAAGACCGTATATTTTATGAACATCACGGATTTTCTGCAAAAGCCCTCTTCCGTGCAGTCATGGGTGTAATCACAAGAAATTCACTGGGAGGTGGTTCAACACTTACCCAGCAGATTGCAGGAACACTTTACTGCGACAGACGTGACTACTCTGTAAAAAGAAAGCTTAAGGAACTCTGGTGGGCCATCCAGATGGAAAGGCGCTACTCTAAGAACGAAATAATGGAACTCTACCTTAACAAGATTTACTTTGGTGGAGGAACCTACGGTGTTAATGCCGCAAGCAAATACTACTTCGGTCATCCGGCAACGGAAATTACTCCGGCAGAAGCTGCAATTCTTGTAATTCAGCTTTCAAATCCGGTTTACTACAATCCGTTTGAACATCCCAACCGCGCCATGGAAAGACAGCAGACCGTTCTTAACGGCATGGTTGAATCAAACTATATAACCCGGGAACAGGCAGAAGAAAGTTTTGATGCCTACTGGGCAGGATTTGACTTTACACGCACAAATACATCAGCATACGACATGAGGGAAGACAATGCCCCGTGGTTCTCTGAATATGTGCGCCGTGAGCTTAGCGGAATGCTCTATGGAAGCGACGACATCTATACTTCGGGCTACACGGTAAATACAACACTTAACCTCGCTCATCAGAGAGAAGCCGAAGAAATAATGAAGGACTACCTTGCCTACGCAAACCGTGAATATCAGAAGACAAGAAGTTCACGCGAAAGGGAAGCCTTCAGAAAATACACGCCTTTCTCTGAACTCCTCATGCTTACGTTTAATCTGCCGGACCTCCGCGTAAATGACAAGAGAATGGAAGTTCAGGTTACGACAAGTTACAGAAGGGAACTTAATCCTCTGCTTGATGTCCTTTCCATTATAAACGGAATGGAAAATCTTAAGACGTCTTTTGTTTCTAAAGGAAATGAGCGCATAAAGGAAAACCGTGAACGCACAACAATAGAAGGCACAATGATTGCCCTCGAAAACTCTACGGGTTATATAGATGCACTTGTCGGCGGTTCAAAATACGACACCCACAACAATCAGTTCATACGCGCTGTTCAGGCAAGACTGCAGCCGGGTTCAACATTTAAACCGCTTTACTATTCTGCCGGAATTGACAGCAGAAAATTTGCATGGAGTACAATCATAAGCGATACGCCTATCGTATTCCACAAGGAAGACGGTTCTCCTTACATACCTCAGGACTTTAAAGGTGAATGGGAAGGTGATGTAGAACTCTGGTATGCCCTCGCACACTCTATGAATGTTCCGTCTCTTAAGGTTCTTGATGAAATCGGATTTGATGCAGCAATAAAGAGAACTTCGGCACTTCTTGGAATTCCGGAATCTGAACTTGCCGAACGCGGATTCCAGCCGGTGTATCCGCTTGGTCTCGGAGTCTGTGCCGTACGTCCTGTAGAAATGGCAAAAGCTTTCTCTACAATTGCAAACAACGGAAAAGAAGTTGTGCCTATTGCAATCCGCAATGTAGAAGACAGAAGCGGACAGATTATAATCAATCCTGAACAGGAAACAAGAATGGCTCAGGCCGCAAAGGGAGCAAAAGCTCAGATCATCAGTCATGAGACGGCATTCATCATGCAGGAAATGCTCCGCATGACAGTCAGAAGCGGAACTCTTGCCTACGGCTCAAAATACGATTCAACACAATACACAATCAAAAAAGACAAGGGTACCGGATATAAATTCAAGTACTATGATAAAAACGGAAATATGTTCTACATGCCGATAGCAGGAAAAACCGGTACAACGCAGAACTGGGCAGATGCATGGACTGTCGGATTTACACCGTATTATACGGCGGCTTTCTGGTTCGGCTTTGACAGGCGCGGACAGTCTCTGGGTCTTTCCATAACAGGTTCAACTCTTGCCGGTGTTGCCTGGGGTGACTACATGGCAAAAGTTCATGAAGGAAAACCCATGAAGAACTTTAATGAAGAACTTCCCGACGGCATAGTACAGATGGATGTCTGTACCAGAAGCGGCGGAATATATACACCGGAATGTGGAGAAAATCACAGGATAACGGGATACTTCCTTGCAGGAACTCAACCGGTTAATGAATGTACGTATCACAACAACAATGTAATTACAGATATAGCAATTGACCGCATAAAAGATGCCCGTACAAGAAGCGGCTACAAGTTTGAACTCGAAGATACAAGTCCACTTTCATTTGACTTAAGCTTCTTAAAATCAAACAAACCGTCTTCTGATTACACAGATGATGAAGACGCAGATTCTGACCTTGATATTTTTGCTCCCGCTCAGGACAGTGAAGATTCAATGGAAAACTGGCTCCTGCAGTAAGGCGGTACCGGAATGCTCGTAAGAATAAGCGATATAAAAGTAAAAAAACGCGTTAGAAAAGATCTCGGCGACATCGGGCCGCTTAAGGATTCCCTCAGAACTTACGGACTTTTAAATCCCATAACGCTCGATAAAAATAATGTACTGATTGCAGGAGAACGAAGGCTTGAAGCTGCCAAAGCAATCGGCTGGGAAAGCATTAATGCGATAATAATTAACAGAACAATAGATAAAGTAAGCAAGCTCGAAATGGAACTGGAAGAAAACAACCAGAGAAAGGAGTTTACAGATGAAGAACTCCTTGAAGGTTATCACCGTCTCGAACGACTTAAAAATCCGCCTCTTCTTCTCCGCTTTCTAAGGTGGATTGCAGGGCTCTTTGTTAAACTTGCTGCTTTTATAAAAAAACTTTTTACAGGTAACTAGGAAACAAAAAATGAAAAAAACTCTTTTTGCAGCTCTTGCATTTTTTTTACTGACAGGAACCTCTATCCTTTCTGCAGAAGAAACCAAGTCTGGAGAAACAGATTCTTTTCCATGGAGCATTTATGTTCAGACTGATTTATGTTACTCTCCTGAATGCCGCATGCTCACCGGAGGCACACATTATGCTCCGATAACCGGAATCTACGCAAGCTTTCTATGCCGCACAACGCTTCATGCAGACTACACTCTGAATACGCCGCTCGGAGAGCACTGGCTTCTTTCTGATGCAAACCTTGTAGCAGGAGCCGCCTTTGAACTTACCCCGGTTTCCATTAAGCCCTATGCCTATCTTTCGTTTACCCCGCTTCCCTTCCTTGAATTTCATGCATCAGCTCATGCAGGAAGTGCCTGGACTTTCTTCGGCAAAAACGGAATGGAAAAATATAACGCAGCTTCCGGAGAATACGAAGCCCTTACTTTTGGAAAAGACTGGTACCTTAAAGCCTCTGCCGGCGCAACCTTCCAGTTTGACACAGGAGCAATCTGGGAAGGTGACTGGACTCATGTCGTAACGCTTGCAACCTACACCCTTTCCTACACAACACTTACAGGCGTCGAAGATAAAACTCCGTGGTCATGGCAGGCAATCAGTCACTATATGAACGGACTTAATTACGACTGGTATTTTGTACTCGGCTACAGACTTCCTTATAAACTGAATATTGTAGGCGTTGGTCTTGAACTTTACGGCTATTTCGACGGACAGTTTGATTCTGCATACGAAAAGTTTGACGGAACCTTTATGACGGCAGAACTTTCTCCGCTTGCAGCAATGGTTCTTGACGAAAAAAACAGCTTTAACATGCAGTTTACTTTTAAAACCCGACGGTCATTTCTGGAAGAACATGAAAACAGCGAAACTTCAAAGGAACTGCTTCTTACAAAAAGCGGTACAGAATGGTTCTTTGACAGCTTTGCTTTCCGCTGGACATACAAATTCTAAACACATAAAAAAACTGCCCATTTCTACAGGCAGTTTTTTTTTTATTTTAATTCATCTTATTTAATTTTCTTTACAAAAGCATCCTTAAATCCGTTCGACTTAAAGCGCTCAAATACTGCTCC
>JAGABO010000219.1 GCA_017614655.1 Treponema sp.
AAAAGCTAAGACTGCAAAGGCCGCAGGTGCAAAAAAAGCTCCTGCAAAGAAGACAACGGCTGCAAAAAAAGCTCCCGCTGCTAAGAAGGATGCTGCAAAGAAGCCAGCTGCTAAAAAAACAGCTGCTAAGAAAACTGTAGCTACAAAGAAAACTTCCACAGCAAAAGCTTCTGCTGCAAAGAAGGAAGTTGCTGCAAAGACTGCAACAAAGAAGTCTGCTGCTAAAAAGCCGGCTGCAAAAAAAGCTCCGGCAAAGAAGACTGTTGCAAAGAAAACTACAGCTAAAGCTACTGCCTAAAAAACAGCAGCTAAAAAAACTGCTGTAAAGAAGACAGCAGCAAAGAAACCGGCTGCAAAAAAAGCTCCTGCTAAGAAAGCAGCAGCAAAAAAGCCGGCTGCAAAAAAAGCTCCTGCTAAAAAGGCAGCTGCTAAGAAGAAGGCATAAGAAAGAAGTAAACTTAGGGACTTCTAAAAAAGACGCCTTAAGTTTACAGAATTCAGTATGCTGATAAGGTCTTCGAATCCATCTTTTGAAATTGCACTGCGGTTTATAGAAGATGGAGAGAAGGCCCTTTTTATTTGTTCAGGAACCTGTACCTCTTCTCCTATGTTGTGTTTAATAAATGCATTATCAAGACACGGTGCATCACGACATACAAGAACAGCAGCTCCATCACCGGAAGCAACATCATCAATTCTCTGAAGAAGAGCCGCATAAGATGCACTTGTATCTCCGTCTGCATATACACCATATTTTTTAAACAATTCCTTACAGGCTTTATTCTTTTCTTCTTCCGTAACTTTTGCAGGGAAAACAAAACTTCTCATCATAAGAGAGTTAGCCTTAAAGATATTTTCGAGTCTTTCGATGTTTGAAGGGTCAGCAGGATCAGCCGGAGTACGTTCATTCAGAGGAATCATACTGTCAAGAACCTGACACTTACCTTTTGCATCGGAAAGAAGTTTCGGAGTAGAAGGAACAATAAAACCGTTTACAGGAAGAGAAAGCTGCCAGCCGTAAAGACCGGAAACAAGGTTACCGTAATTACCTGCAGAAAGCGCATAGAAAATATCACTTGTAACACTTTCTTTAAGGCGCGAAAAAGCAAACGTATAGAAAAATGCCTGCGGAAGAAGGCGGCCTATATTAGCAGTATTTGCAACGGTAAGATGATATTTTTCTACAAGACTTCTGTCTGCAAAAACTTTTCTTACAAGATTACGGCAGTCTTCTTCGGTACCGTCAACTTCTACCGGGAAAATATTTCCGCCGTTCCAGACGTAATCACTTTCGCAGAGTCCCCTAAACTTCCCCTTT
This sequence comes from Treponema sp., assembly GCA_017614655.1. GTDB lineage: Bacteria > Spirochaetota > Spirochaetia > Treponematales > Treponemataceae > Treponema_D. Next base: position 1,319 of record JAGABO010000219.1, read on the forward strand.
GGAGCAAGAAGCACAGATTTAAGAAGTTTTTTATCTCGCATTGCTGATGCCATACAGGCACCAAGTTCACCGCCTGTTACATCAAGAAGAATTGCTTTTTCTCCGTCAAGCTGGAGTATCGTCTCCAAAGCGGCAGTAAGGTAAGAAACACCAAAATCCTTAAAAGTTCCCGTTGCTCCATGATAAAGTTCAAGCATAAATAAATTTTCGTCCAGCTGCTTAAGAACCGGATCATTGGGGAAAGCGCGTGTTGCAATTGTTTCGCAGATAATCGGGCTGAATTCCGAATTTATCATTGCCGATGTAAGCGAACCTGCAAGACTTGCAAAAGATGTATTTTTATCTGCATACAGAATCCAGCGGCGAAGATCTTCACATTCATCTGGAACATAAAGTCCACCGTCCGAAGGCATACAATCAAGAACCGCCTTCTTAAATCCTGTCTTATTTTCTGCATTGCGTGTACTCACAAATCTCATATTTATATTATACAAAGATTTTTAAAGAAAATCATTATTTAAAGTTGAAAAAAAAATCCTTATTGAATAAACTGTTTTTATGAGCGAAAAAAATTCACGTGATAATATTATGAGAAGCCTGCTTGATAACTCTTTTTTTAAGTCAGCCGGCGGAACAAGTCTTTCTGATATTGCATCCTCTGTGAAGATAAAAAAATCTTCGATTTACAGTCACTTTAAAAACAGGGAAGACCTTTTGGAAAAGACAACCTTAAGCTGTGATGAATACATAAACCGCATCAACTTCATTCCGGACAATATTGACGATGTAGCAGCAAAATACGATGCAGTTTCCGTTCTTACAGGAATTGTTAAGCGTTATCTTAAAATGCACGAAAAAGCACCGCTCTTTCAGATTTACACATTTATAAAAAGCAGGAAACATTTTGACCTTCTCTGTGCAGAAGCAGAATCAAAACACAGAAAATCTCTTATAGAACAGAGTAAAACTGTTTTTAAGGCACTTTCGAAAAATAAAAAGCTTTCTGTCGGCGCAGAAAAAATAAATGCCGCTTCGGAGCTTTTTGTTTCCGGTGTTCTTTCTGAACTTGATAATTTTCTTATAGAGAAGAAACGCTCTGTTTTAAATCAGAAAATCACTGTGCCGGTAGAAGAAGAACTTAACTTTACACAAGCCGATGAAACTCTATTCGAAAATGCCATCCGCTTTGTAGAAAGTTTCGTTTCTATTTTCTAAGCCTGCTGATTCTTTACGCTGCTCTTAAACTCACTCGGCGTAAAGCCTGTATTCTTCTTAAAAATATAACTAAAATAGTGCGGATCAGAAAAACCGCACTCATATGCAATATCCGCACCTTTCATATTTGTATTAAGAAGAAGTTTTTTTGCTTCTTCAATGCGCATATTTGTAAGATATTCAATAAACGTAATTCCGCAGGCCTGAGAAAATATTGTAGAAAAATGATTAGGACTTAAAAAGACAGACTTTGCAATGGAAGAAAGACAAGTATCCTGACTTTTATAAGTATTCTGAATAAATTCTTTTGCCCTTAAAATTACATCACCGTAACGACCCTGCATACGTTCATCACGAAAAGAAAGAATAACTTCGAGGACTTTTCTTAATTCATGCACAAAAGTTTCTTCGTTCTGTACAGATTTTTCTACAAAGCTTTCCTCCAGAATCTCGGGAGCAACTTCATTTATGTTTCCGCCCAGTTCTTCTACAAGATTTTTTACGCCCATAATAAAATCAACCATATACGAAGACGCAATTACTGCAAAATGTCCGCTGTTTCTTTTTATCATATCCAGATATTTAGAAATAATAAAATCTATTTCGTTTCTACCTGCAAATTTTAAACGGGAAGCAATAGGATCTTTTTCCTGAAGAATTAAAAAGCCGTCACTTGCTTTCTGAATATCATCAGAAGAAAGGATTCTGCTTTTTCCGTCGATATGTGCCATCGAAAAAATTTTATCTGCATCATTGTATGAACATTGAATCTTCGATATATCATCAACAGTTTTTCCAATAGAAATAACGGTACTGCAGTCAAACGACATTTCTGTAATATGGACGATTGATTCACTTACTGCATAAGAATCATCTTCGACTTCATTCTGATCGTTTCCCATAAGAATGCAGACAAAACGGGTTTTCGAAATAAAAAAAACTGCATCATCACCATTTTTAAAAAGAGCTGCTATTCTGCTTTTAGCATTTTGAAGCGAAGATTCTGAGTTTTCTTTAGAATAAAAATCAACGGTAAGAACCTTATAAAAATCTGCAGCAAGTTGAATTTTAAAAGCAGCAACTTCATCCATAACCGAAGAAAAATCTGCCGTACCAAGAACGATGTCTGTTAAAAATTTATTTTTCGCAAGCTGAACTGTAGACTCAAGTTCCTCTTTAAGACGGCTCATGTCGTTCAACTGTCTGCGTTCTTCTTCTATGTTGTCTGCTGCTTTTTCAAGTGCTGCTTCGAGTTCTTCCGGAGTAAAAGGCTTTAGTATATAATCTTCAACTCCAATTTTTATTGCTTTTTTTGCATATTCAAATTCATCATGTCCGGAAAGAATAATTATTTTTATCCACGGCTGATTTTTTTTTACAATACGGGCAAGTTCCAGACCGTCCATAAAAGGCATCTTTATGTCGGTTACAAGAATATCTGGTTTAACTTCGTGAATCATCGAAAGCGCAAGTTCTCCATCAGAAGCTTCGCCCGCAAAAGAAAAATTAGAACCTTCCCTTGCAATACGGTTTCGTATTCCTTCAAGAACGATATGTTCATCATCTGCTAAAAAAACACTGTACATTTATTTTCCTCAAAAAAATCAAGTCATGCACGGAATCGTAAACCAGACTTTACAGCCTTTACCCCGGCTGCTTTCTATATGAAGTCCGTCACATTCACCATTATAGTACAAAATAATACGCTTGTTTACATTATAAGTACCGTAAACCGAAGTAAGGCTTTCTTCTGCTTTTCCGGTACGAAGAGCTTCGTTTACTTCAGAAAGTCTCTCTTCCGTAAAACCGGCTCCATCATCTTCTACAGAAAAATAAATACGCTTTTTACTGCTGTCTTCCGGACGGGCTGTTACCTTTATATGCCCCCTTCCGCGTTTGTTTTTTATTCCGTGATAAATTGCATTTTCTACAAGCGGTTGCAAAATAAGTTTAAGCATTTTGTATGAAGAAAAATCGGCAAGGCTTTCTATTTCATAATTAAGAATATCATTATACCTGACTTTTTGAATCGTAAGATAATTCCTTACATGTTCAAGTTCCTGTTCTACACCAATCCACTCATGACCTCGGCTTAAAGAAGTTCTAAGAAATTCAGAAAAAGCATGAGTTATTTTTATGACATCGCTGTTTTTGTTTTCTTCTGCCAGCCAGATTATCGTATCAAAAGTGTTATAAAGAAAGTGCGGCGTTATCTGCGACTGAAGTGCCTTCATCTCTGCCTTCTGAAGGTTTTTCTGTTCACGGATATTCTGCTGCATAAGAAGATCAATCTGTTCGGCCATCGTGTTAAGATTCTGTGCAAGCGCATTCATCTCAAGAACACCCGGTTTTAAAATTCGTGCCGTAAGATTTCCATGTGCAATTTCTGTAGTAAACTTTTCCATTTCCGTAACAGGTCTGGAAAATGATTTTATAAATGAATTAAAACTTCTTATCGCAACCAGAATACTCAGTATAATAACAAGCACAAGGCTTCCCATAATTCTAAATGATGCATATCTGATTGAAGTATTTGTCTTATCTGATTCTTCGATTTCTGAAACAATAAAATCCTGCATAATGTCGCTGAACAGCAGGGTAATACTTCGTATTTCATCGAGCATGTCTTCATTCTTAGAAACAGGTTCACCTTCTTCTATCTGTTTTCTAAGAAGAGCAATATTTCTTTCGAGTGTAAGATAAGCACGACGCGCAACTTCCAGTTTTTGACTTCCCGGAGAACGCCTCTCACTTTTCATCATGGAATCAATACCGCTGTTTATTTCGTCCATCATTGAATATTGCTTTCCGTCATCAAACACTTTTCTTCCGGAAACAATAATCCACAATTCATTCGGAATATCATGCTTTGCAATACTGTTGATTCTGTTTGCAATCGTTACGTTTTCGATTATTGAATCATACTCTTTTGTATAAAAACGGTTTATTATAATCGAATAGATGGCAGGAAAAATCATTACGACTAAAATTATAAAATATGAGCGTCGGATTTTTTCCCACAGACTATTGTTTCCCAGGACATGCATTTTCTAATACCCCCGGGGTTCGATTTCTGAAAAATCATCATTCTCGGTAAAAACAGATTCTGTTATATAGGTTACTTTCGGAACACCCTTAAGGTTAGCAAGTCTTTTTACAAGCATTATCAAATCCGGGCCAAGGTTAGGATTACATTCAACTACACAGTTAAGTTTTTTTTCTTTAAGCGCATCAATTGATTTCTGTTCAGCATCTATACTTACAACAGTAACATCACTTCCGGGCGCAATTCCGTTTTCTTCAAGAGAGTCCAGTATTCCGAGAGTCATTGAATCATTCTGCGAAAAAATTATGTCGATTTTTTTCCCGTTACAGGAGAATGAACCGTTCTGCTTTATAAGCGTATCCATAATTTCTTTTCCACGTGAGCGGATAAAATCTCCGTATGAATCATTAACGATTGTAAACTTTTTTTCTTTTCTGATGATTTCGTTAAAACCGGCCGTACGCTCTTTTTCTACACTTGAGTTCTGAGTTCCATGAACCTGCATTATGTTAAAGCTGCGTTTTTCTTTTCCAAATTTTTTTACAAGAAACTGAGCAGCCTTTCTTCCTTCTTCAAGTCCGTCTTCTCCGATATATGCATCATAAAGATTTTCATCAGACGTTACTATCTTTCGGTCCACTATAATAACCGGAATTCCTGCATCTTTTGCTTCCCTCAGAATATTATCCCAGCCGTCTTCTACAATCGGAACAAAGGCAATCACATCAACTTGATACACAATAAAAGACCTTAACGCCTTAAGCTGATTTTCCTGCTTCTGCTGAGCATCATCATAAACAACCTGAATTCCTTCTGCACGTGCAGCTTCAAGAATGGACTCCGTATTACGCACACGCCACGCACTTTCTGTTCCAATCTGGGAAAAGCCCATAATAATCTGATTACGGTCATCGGAATTCTTTTTATGAGAGCATGAAAGAAGAATAAAAAAACTAAAAAACGGAATAAGAAATTTTTTCACGGTATATCACAGAATTATAAATTTCAAAAAAAAAGCCCGCTCACAAAAGTGGCAGGCTTTAACTGAAACAGATTAAATCTACTCTGCAAGAATCTTAATGATTTCGCTCTTGTCCTGAGTATTCAGAATCTGTGCACACTTATCTGCAGACTTAAACAGAAGGCTTACTTCTGCAAGGAACTGAAGATGCGGTCCTGTCTTATTAACAGGAGAAAGTGTCATAATGAAAATTCGGCAGGGCTCCTGATCAAGGCTGTCGAAATCAATAGGATTATCAGAAATACCGATGCAGGCCACGAGGTCAGAAACAGTATCTGTCTTTCCATGAGGGATAGCGATACCGTGCTTCATTCCTGTAGGCATCTTGCGTTCGCGGTCAAGGATGCATTCCAATGCTGTAGCTTTATCTGTGACTTTTCCCGCCTTAACAAGAACGTCAAGGAGTTCATCAATAATCTGCTCTTTTGTAGTTCCCTTCAGATGAAGGTTTACTGTGTCCGGTGTTAATACTGTTCTTAAGTCCATAACCATAATTTTATGCTTGTACGCCCACTTTGTCAAGTTTTGTTTAAATGACACAAATTAAAAAAAATGATACACTTTCTTCCATTATGAAGACAATTAATGGAAATCAACTGACCATAGAAGACGTATGCGATGTTGCACTTAAGAACGAAGAAGTAAAGCTCCCGGAAGAAAAGGGTTTCTGGGATACAATCGAAAAATCCCGCAAATTTCTTGAAGACTATATTGCAACAGGAGTTCCAACCTATGGTGTCACAACCGATTTCGGAGACAGCTGCCATAATCAGATTTCTGTAGATAAAGCCGGAGAACTTCAGCGTGTTATCTGCACCTACCACGGAATCGGACTGGGACCAATGTTTGATCACGAAACTGCACGTGCAGTAGTTCTTGCACGCCTTAACGGAAACGTAAAGGGCGGCCATTCAGCAATAAGACCGGAACTTGCCCGCATGATGGTAACTCTTCTTAACAAGGACATCATCCCGGTAATTCCTCAGCTTGGTTCTGTAGGTGCTTCCGGCGACCTTACCCCGCTCAGTTACGTTGCAGCCGTAATCATGGGACAGCGCAGCGTTTACTATAAGGGAAAGATTATTCCGACAGCAGAAGCATTCAAGGCAGAAGGAATCACTCCGCTTCCGATAGAAGCAAAAGAAGGCCTTGCAATCATGAACGGAACTTCCGTAATGACTGCAGTTGCTTCCCTTGCCTGGAAAAAAGCTGAACGCCTTGCAAAAATCTCTGACTTTCTTACAGCCGTTACTTCCGAAATTACACGCGGAAAAGACACGCCTTTCGTTGCAAAAGTAAGCGAAATAAAAAATCATAAGGGACAGTGCGAATCAGCAGCATACGTGTACAACATCATCAAGGATTCAAAACGCGTATGGAAATACGAAGACTTCCTTAAAAAGCAGATAGAAAAACTCGACGGAAAAAGTTTCGTAGCTCAGACTAACAAGATTCAGGACAGATACTCCATCCGCTGTGCCCCGCAGATTACAGGCGTTTACCGCGACACGCTGCGCTTTGCACGCGACCTTATCACCGAGGAACTTAACAGTGCAAACGACAATCCGCTTGTAGATATTGATGCAATGCGCCTTTACAACACCGGTAACTTCTACGGCGGACACATCTGTGCTGCCTGCGATTACATGCGCACTGCCCTTGCAAACATTGCAGACTTAAGCGACAAACAGGCAGAAGTCATCATCGACGGAAAGTTCAACGGACTTACAGAAAACCTTATTCCGTTTACTCCTGCAGACCATCCGCGCGCCGGCCTCCGCTTAGGCTTCAAGGCAGCCCAGATTACAATCAGTGCAATCCGCGGCGAAGTTGCAACCTACTGTTTCCCCGTAAGCCTTACAAGTGCACCTACCGAAGCCTTAAATCAGGATAAGGTAAGCATGGGAACTATTTCTGCACGCAAATGGGCAGAACAGATTGAACTGGTGTTCCTTCAGTTTGCAACCCACCTTCTTGCAGCAATGCAGGCAGTTGATCTTGCGGGCAAAGAAGATTTTGCACCGTTTACAAAGAAGGTCCATGCAGAAGTTCGTAAAATGAGCGCTTTTGTAGAAGACGACCGAGAGCTTGATCATGATGCCGAAAAAGTGGCTGAATGGTTAAAGACAACAGAACTATTTAACTAAGCAGATGACGGGTAGTTTTTACTACCCGTTTTTTTTATCTTCAATATAAAATTTGTGGTAAATTACAAATTCGTGGTTTATAATAAAAGAATGAAGGAAACCACAGAGCAAAACATTTTTGGACAAAAGACATTTTTCATCGTTCCAGATTCGGAGATGATTCCTGAGGCTTATATTCAGGATTACCTTTGTCACGGCTATGAGTGTTACATAATCCCTGATGACAAATCCTTTCCAATAACTACAAAGGTTCAGACGATTGTTTCACTCTTTCCGGAGTCTCTTCTCATTTTCGACACCACTCAGACAATAAAGGGCATCGAATGGGAATCCTACATTCAGGAACTTCAGCATGACTGCGGCGATAAAGTAAAAATCGGCGTGATCTATTCTGAAAAATGGGATGATAAACGTAAAACACATTTCAAATCCTGGTATTCAGATTACGCAAGAGTAGAAGGCGGGCTTATCGGGCTTGAACCTGGAAGCGTAAAAAACTTCGATGCCATAACGAAAATTCTTGTAAAGAATAAAGTTCTTGGACGACGAAAAGCTGTACGTGCAAACTGTCCTTCTAACTGCACTGTAAGTTTTACATATAATGGAAACCGCTTCTCCGGTTCTCTCGTGGATGTAAGCATAAGTCACTTCTGTACGGACATAGTACTGAATGGAACTGTTCTTCCAATTTATGAAAAGATTCCTGATGCTTCCGTTGTAATAAACGGAACCTGTTTTTCTTCGGATATCGTACTTATTCTTAGACGAGAAGTAAACGGCAACACAAAGTGTATCTTTATGTTCATAAAAAATGGTGGACTTCCGGGACTTTCCGGTGAAAACGAAGAAGTACTTTCTCCAATTATCTACAGTATAATTTCCAGACAATGTTCCGAAGCGATAAATAATGCGCTGAACGGTAATTCCTAAAATAAAGAGGTAGCAACATGCATAAGGGAAAGATAAATATCGGATTAAAAGGAAAAATCAACTTTGTTGTAATGCTCCTGATGATTATAAGTACATCGGCAATTGTTTATGTTGCCTACAAAAAATCATCAACAGAATTAAAGGCTGCGGTAGAAAAAGGAAACATTGACCTTATCAACGCAACGGAATCAAACATCCGCACAATTAATGAACTTGAATTTAAAATGCTTGAATCTCTTGCAAACCTTTCCTACATAAAAGATCCGAGCGTAGATCTTCATGACAAGTGGACCTTCGTAAACTCTGCTACAGGTGGAGCCAGCAAATATTACGGTCTCGGTTTCTTTAACGAAAAAGGCGTAGGTTATGCAACCACAGGAGTCTGGAGTGACCTTCATACCCGTGACTATATACGCACTGCAATGAAAGGTGAACGAGGACTTCAGGACCCGGACTTCAGTAAAGTAAACGGTCATCTCTGTACATACTATGCCGTTCCTGTAAAAGCAAACAACGGTAAACAGATTGGAGTAATTACCGCTGTTGTAGATGCAACAGACCTTTGCCGTGTTGTTTCGCAGCTTACTGCAGGACGTGAATCACATCCTTTTGTTGTAAGCTGTGTTACCGGAAAATATGTTGCCCATTCAAAACAGATTCTTGTTGTAGAAGGAAACACAATAGAAGACGATGCAAGTCCTGATTTTCTCCCGATTATAAGCAAAATAAAAGACGGACTTACAAACTCTGAACTTTTCTATGACAGCAATGATGAAACAATGTATTCTGTTTCATATCAGCCTATACAGGGAACTTCCTGGGCTGTTGTCTGTATGGCTCCTTATTCAGACTTCTATGAAGGAATTACAGTTCTTCTTCAGATGCTCATAGCTATTGGTGCAGTTGCACTTTTAATTACGTTGTGTATTGGTCTTCTTGTTATTCATATTTCCATTAAACCTTTAAGCCGTGTAAACAAAGCTATTGCAACTGTTGCAACAGGACATGCAGACCTTACTCAGCGTCTTGAAGGAAACTCATCTGACGAAGTAGGACAGATTGTAAAAAGCTTTAACAGCTTTACCAATAAACTTCAGACTATCATTCTTGAACTTAAAGGTTCAAAAGAAGACCTCTTTACATACGGTGAAAAACTTTCCGAAATGGTTACCGAAAATGCTTCATCACGAAGTTTGATTCTCGATAACATTAAAAACGTAAACGGAGAAATCGACACTCAGCACGAAGTTGTCAGCGGTACATCAACTGCAGCAGACAGAATTTCTTCTGCCGTAGAACAGCTGCGTATACTTATCCAGAAGCAGTCAGAAAGTGTTGAACAGGCTTCTACAACAGTTACTCAGATGATTGGAAACATTTCTTCCGTTTCTTCTTCTGTAGAAAAAATGGCCGTTGAATTTGATCACCTCCATGAAGATGTAAACAACGGTGTTCTGAGACAGAAAGAAGTAAGTGAAAAAATTACTCAGATAGAAGATCAGTCAAAAATGCTTAATGATGCAAACAACGTTATTTCTTCTATCGCAGAACAGACAAACCTTCTTGCCATGAATGCCGCAATCGAAGCAGCACACGCAGGAGAGGCCGGAAAAGGATTCTCGGTTGTTGCAGACGAAATCAGAAAACTTTCGGAAAACTCTTCTGCACAGTCTCACAATATCGAAAGTCAGCTTAAGGCTATTCTTGGTTCTATCTCTGATGCAGTTAATTCTTCAAGTCTTTCTGACAAAGCATTCCAGTCTGTTATTCAGAATATCCGCGGAACAGGAAATCTTGTTCATCAAATCAAACTTGCAATGGAAGAACAGGAACAGGGTTCTAAGCAGATTGATGAAGCACTGAGCAACATGAACGAAGCAACAACGCAGGTTCACAGAGCTTCAAATGAAGTAGATACGGCACGTCAGGAAATTCTTGCCGACATCCAGGATCTTACACATACTTCCGTAGCCGTAAAGGATCTTGTAACCCACATGGCAGGCGGAGTTAAACGAATTGAAGATTCCGACGCCTCACTTCTTAACATCACGTCTTCGATGAGTGAATCCATCTACCGCATCGGAGCCCAGATCGACCAGTTCAAAGCATAACACAAACTGTATACAAGAACGGCTGCCTGATTTTTTTTCAGGCAGCCGTTTCTGTTTAATGGTTTATCTATGCAAGAAGTGCATTTACTGCGTTTACGAACGCAACCGGATCCTTGAGCTGTTCGCCCGAAACAAGAAGTGCCTGATCCAGAAGAACTTCGCTCACCTTGGAAACGAGGTCATCAGATACATCACCTTCGAGCTTCTTTACAACAGCATGGTCTGCATTTACTTCGAGAATCGGTTTAACAAAATCGCCGGTTCCCTGTCCCATTGCCTTCATCATGCGTTCCATCTGAAGTGACGGGTCATTTTCATCAATAACAATACATGACGGAGAATCAGAAAGTCTCTTGGAAAGAACAACGTCCTTTACACGGCCTTCAAGCGCCTTCTTGATTTTTTCCTGAACAGGTTTAAAGGCTTCCTCCTTCTTCTTTGCTTCTTCCTTATCAACACCGAGTTCTTCATCACTTCCGGCACGGTTAACTGCCTTAAGTTCAAAGTCGCCGTATTTTCCGTAAGCCGGAATAACGATGTCATCGATTTCATCAGCACAGATAAGAACTTCAAAGCCCTTCTTCTTATATGCTTCAAGGAGCGGTGAAGAACGCAGGTTCTTTTCGTCAGTTCCTGTAATGTAATAAATTGCCTTCTGACCTTCCTTCATGCGGGCAACATAATCTGCAAGACTTACCCACTTTCCGTCGCCGTCGCCTTCCGCAGCAGTACTCTTAAAGCGGATGATTGCTGCAATTTCGTCGCGGTTTGCATAATCAGAATAAAGTCCCTCTTTAAGCGGGCGGTTGTAGTTCTTTACAAATTCGTGCCACTTTTCAATCTTTGCTTTTTCTTCATCAGTCGGCTTTTCATTCTTAGAAAGCTTGTCTGCATCTTCGCCGAGCTTTTTAAATTCACCGAGAAGCTTTTTAACAGACTGAGTTTTTATTGTTTCAAGAATTCTGTTCTGCTGAAGAATTTCGCGGCTTACGTTTAACGGCAGATCTTCTGAATCAATAACACCGCGGACAAAACGAAGGTAGCTCGGCAAAAGCTCGCGGTCATCATCAGTAATAAACACGCGTTTAACGTAAAGCTTGACTCCGCTTTTGTAGTCTGCCTGATACATGTCGAACGGAGCAACCTTAGGAACATAGAACAGCGTCGTGTATTCCTGAGTTCCTTCTGCGTGAGTATGAATGTGCATGAGCGGATCCGTACCGTCATGAGCGATTGACTTGTAGAAAGTGTTGTAGTCTTCTTCCTTAAGCTCGCTCTTGTTTTTCTTCCAGAGTGCGCTTGCCGAATTTACCTGCTCTACCTTGCTTTCGCTTCCTTCTGCCTTTCCGTCCTTGTCGTATTTTGTCTGCTCATAGTGAAGGTAAATCGGGAATGCAATGTGGTTTGAATATTTCTTGATAAGCTCGTCAATCTTCCATCTTGATGCGTACTCTTTTGATTCATCATTAAGATGCATTTCGATTGCCGAACCGTAAGTTTCTGCCTTGTCAAAGCCGTACTTTTTTGCAGCTTCTGATGAAACGTCCAGCTCTTCGATTTCGTAAGCGTTTGTTCCGTCGCTAGACCAGTGCCATGCTTTTCCGTCACCGCCGGCCTTGCGTGTATATACGTCGATCTTGTTTGCAGCCATGAATGAGCTGTAGAATCCTACGCCGAACTGACCGATTAAGTCAGAGTTGTTGTTTCCGCTCTGTGAAAGCTGCCCGATGACTGCCTTTGTTCCGGAGCGTGCAATCGTACCGAGGTTGTCGCCAAGGTCCTTTTCGTCCATACCGATACCGCAGTCCTGAA
>JAGABO010000220.1 GCA_017614655.1 Treponema sp.
ATCATTGCATTCGGTACGGCAGTGTTTGTCTGCGGATGGATGAATATTTTTGTTCCTGCCGACGGATTTGCCGTTATGATTTCAAAAACCAGCGGAGTTGATCCGGAAGTTATTTCAAGGGATTCTTTCTGCTGGAAATGGCAGCATCTTATTCCAACTAACGTAAAAACCGTCATTTTTCCAGAAAAACAGTACACATTCAGGGAAGAAGTAAAAGGAGAGCTGCCTTCTGCAAAGCTTTACGCATCTCATCTGGAAACTCTTGCAGATTTTTCCTACAGTGCATCTGCAGAAATCAGGATGGGAATCACAAAAGAGAAAGTTCTCTCTCTTTACAGGGAAGGAGCCGTAACCGACAGCGCATCTCTTGAAAAATACCTTAAGGACAAAGCCCTCCTTGCAACCCAAAAGGTTTCGCCGGTATTTTTTGCAGGAGAGGAAGCAGAAAAACTGTTCAGGGAAACTGTTCTTGAAGGAGAAAAGCTTCCCGACGTACTTAAGGGAAAAGATTTTGATGGCATAACTTTTTCCGGCATAACTTTTACAAAAGCTGTAATTCCAGATCTTGAACTCTATAAAAAGGCCAGGCTCTCTTATGATGCATACATAGAAAAGCTTACGGGTGAACTCAAGACAAAAGCTTCTAAACGTGCTGATGAAATTCTCGAAGATGACAGAATAATTAACAGGCTTGAACGCTTTGCCGTCATCACTCAGAAGTATCCGGAATTCAGCGGAATCGTAAAATCGCAGGATTTTTCCCAGATAATTGACGCACTGCGCTAAAAAGGCACCAGAATGAAAAGACTGTATTCCATAAGAGGTGCTGTCTGTACGGAAAACACCGAAGCCTCGATTGTAGAAAATACAGGCAGAATGTGCACTCAGATTTTTGTAAACAATTGCATAAAGTCAGAAGACATCGTTAATGTTCAGTTTACGATGACGGGCGATCTTGATGCTTTTAATGCCGCAGCCGCCTTTAGAAAAAGCGTAACCTGCATTGACGTTTCCGCTGTTCCGCTTTTTACAAGTCAGGAAGCAGAGATAAAAGGTATGCTTCCCGGTGTCATCCGCGTAATGGTTACGGCCTACATGGAGAAAGGTTCTGTGCCGGTTCCGGTTTACCTTAACGGAGCTGAATGTTTAAGGCCTGATATTGCTCAGAAAAAATGAGAGTATGGATTGTAAGCCGTGAATATGCAGGTATTGCAGAAGCCGGCGGCGTAAAAAATGTATGCTGTTCTCTTTCTGAAAACCTTGCTCTTCAGGGGCATGATGTAACGGTATTTATGCCGTTATACGGCTGCACGAATACAAAAACACTTGATTCATTTTATGAAAATCCGGAAAATTCTTTTATCCTCTCATGCGGAAAAAAAATTCCCATATCTTTTGCAGAAGGAAAAAAAGGTTCAGTAAAATTTGTTTTTATAAAATCGCCGTGTTATTCAGAAAAAAACTCCCTTTATACCTACACGGCAGAAGATGAAAAAAAGAATCCGCTTCATAAAGCCGGCAGAGGATTTGAAGACTATCTTCTTATGGACACAGTATTTCAGAAGGCTGCCGTTCTTTTTGCAAAGTTTACTTCTCAGAGTCCGGACATTGTTCACTGCCACGATGCACCTGCAGCACTTGTTCCGGTTTTTGCACATGAACTTTCCCCAGAATACGGAATTCCAGACTCCTTTTATTCAGATACACGGTTTGCAGTAACGATTCACAATGCAGGACCGGGCTATCGTCATGAATTCAGCGGAATAAAAGAAGCCGCAGCATATACGGGATTAAAAAAAGAAATACTGGAAAAAGGTCTTGCAGGCGGAGTCGTAGAACCTTTTCTTCTTGCTTCCTTTTATTCAAGTCTTACAACAGTTTCTCCGGAATATGCAGAAGAAATTCTTTCCTGCAAAACAGAAACAGGAGGGCTTGGAAAAGCTCTTTCAAAACTAAAAGTTAATATTACCGGAATATGTAACGGAATTGATTTTTTTCGTTATGATCCTTCGAACAAAAATATTTCGTTACTTCCTTTTGAATTTGATCCACTAAAAAAAGACCTCGAAGGAAAGAAAAAGTGCAGGGACTTCTTTCTTAAAAATCACGCGGCAGCAGATGCAAAAGAAAAGAATGCATCACTGTTTCTGGAGCAGAACGGATTTATTGATGACTGCGATGAAGAAACTGTCTTTATTGCGTATCACGGACGGATTGTTCACCAGAAGGGTATTGATGTTCTTGAAAAAACAGCCCGCATGATGCTGTGTGAAAAACAGAATGTACGTTTTTTCTTTGCAGGGCAGGGCTTTTCTGATCTGGAAAAACTTCTGGAAAAACTGTGTTCAGATTTTCCGGGAAAAGCTGTTTATCTTAAAGGATATAATAAAAAGATTTCAAGGCTGTGTGTAGCTGCTGCAGACTTTTCCGTACATCCCAGCTGGTTTGAACCATGCGGACTTGAAGACTTTATAGCACAGATTTTCGCTACCATGCCGGTTGCAAATGCTACAGGCGGACTCTGCAAAATTTCTGACGGAGATACAGGCTTCATATATTCTCCAAACAGACCGGAAACACTTTATGATGAGCTTTCTGACCTTGTAAAGATTCACTCAAGAATCGGTAAAGAAATATTTATGCCGGTAATAAAAGATGCTGCAGAAAACGTAAAATTGAATTTTTCATGGGAAAACGTTGTTAAAAGCAGGTATATTCCCTTTTATGAAGATTTAATGAAAAAAACGCCGGACAGGTATTGACAAAAAATAACAAAAGCTGTACAGTCTCCTCACTTACTTAGCGAAACAAATGTTTCAGAGCAAGTTTTGCCGCTATAGCTCAGTTGGTAGAGCACGTGATTTGTAATCTCGGGGTCGTGGGTCCGAATCCTACTGGCGGCTTTCCTTAAAAAGGAATACGGGGAGTTTCCCGAGTGGTCAAAGGGGACAGACTGTAAATCTGCTGGCTCCGCCTTCGTAGGTTCGAATCCTTCACTCCCCAAGAAAGGTGCCGTTTTTTTTAGGAAAGGGCACCTTTTTTTTTGTCTTGAATTGCGTTATAGTGTATAAAAACAGACATCCCGGAGGGAATCCTTTGTTTATAAAGTTTTACGGAGTAAGAGGCTCCGTTCCGTCTCCAGTGACACCTCAGCAGATTCAGGCAAAAATTCAGGCTGTACTGGAACGTATTACACCAGAAGACATAAAAAACGAAGATGCAAAAACAAGGTTCCTTTCGACACTGCCGTCATGGCTTTATGGAACAGCAGGCGGAAACACCCCCTGTGTAGAAGTAATCACAAAAAATAATACTAATATCATATTTGACTGCGGTACAGGTCTTCGTGTTTTGGGTAAAAATTCAGAAGTACCTAAGGACAAAACTTATCACATTTTTATTTCACATTATCACTGGGATCATCTTCAGGGATTTCCATTTTTTGACCGCATATATGATCATTCAATCAACATTCAGATTTATTCAAATTTTGAAAACGCAGAAGAATACATGAGGGGGCAGAATTCCGTTCCTTATTTTCCGGAAAACGCCTGCTGGGACAAAATAAAGGATCACATACACTTTAATCTCATAGAAGCAGACCAGCCGTTTTACATTAACGGAGTAAAAATAAACTCGCACAAAATGAAACATCCGGGAGATTCTTATTCATTTTCGGTAGAGGAAGACAATAAAAAATTCATTTATTCAACTGATGTAGAACTTCAGATGTCGGATTATGACGTCAGTGAAAAACGGAATCACTTCTTTAAGGATGCAGATATGTGTATCCTTGACTGCCAGTACACAAATCTCGAAGCAATTCAGAAAGAAAATTGGGGACATTCGAGTTACAGTTCCGCAATTGATTTTGCAGAACTGTGGAATATAAAAAAACTGTTCATGTTTCATCATGAACCGACTTATGACGACAAAAAACTTGAATCGCTGCTTAACTCAGGCAGGGTTTATCAGAAATACAAACAGAACATGCTGCCGGAGCTTCATCTTGCAACAGAAGGAATGGTCGTAGAACTGTGAAAAACGAAAAAGAACAAAAATCAGCATCTAACAAAGCATTAAAAGCCTTTGTATGGCTTACTGCCTTTTTTTGTATATCTGTCTCCGTTCTCTATGCATGGTGGACTTTCGTAACTTCTCCGGTTCAAAAAAATGAAGCTGAAGAAGTAACAAAGGAAATCACGGTTCCGGCAGGAATGTCGGTAAGGGAAGTATCCGATCTTCTTGAACAGAACGGACTTATAAAATCAGCAGGAGTTTTTTACTACACGGCAAGGTTCAGCCTTTTTTCCAGAGAAAAACCTTTTACGCTTAAAAGCGGAACTTACACCATTAAAAACACGATGCCTTTAAAGGAGATATACAAAGTCATTCAGGAAGGAACTCCTTCATACATATCCGTAAGTATACCGGAAGGTCTTACCGTAAAAAAAACTGCAGCACTCCTAGAAGAGCGCGGAGTATGTCCTGCAAAAGATTTTATTGCAGCTTCAAAAAACAAAGACCTTATAGAAAAATATTCAATTCCTGCAATGAGTCTTGAAGGCTTTCTCTTTCCCGATACATACTTTTTTGCACCGGGAACAGATGCAGTGACGGCAGCAGAAACTCTGGTTTCGACTTTTTTCCAGAAAGCAGGAGAAATAGACGGCTACAGCGGAAGAACCCCTTCTGACTATTATCATACGGTTATTCTTGCTTCAATAATTGAACGTGAGTACCGTGTAAAAGAAGAAGCTCCGTTAATTGCAAGCGTTTTTACAAACCGCATAAAATACGGCATCGGACTTTATTCCTGTGCAACAATTGAATACATCATAACAGAACTCGAAGGACTTCCTCATCCGGGCCGCATTACTGCAAAAGACCTTAAGATAGACAGCCCCTACAACACCTATATGTGGGCAGGACTTCCGCCGGGTCCGATTTCAAATCCTGGGAAAATTGCACTTAATGCGGCGATGCATCCGGCAGATACAGATTACTTTTTCTTTGTGTTAAATGATCCTGTAAAGGGAACACATACATTCTCGGAAAGTTTTGATGAACACAAGGCAGCCCAGAACATAAAATCCTATGCTTCAAAAGGAAACCGTTAGATGACGGGCTTTATAAAAAAAGAGTCCATTGACGAAGTTACGCAGCGCGCTGACATAGTACGGATTGTCGGAGAATATGTTCCCCTTGTCCAGAAAGGAAAAGACTGGTGGGGCTGCTGTCCGTTTCATCACGAAAAGTCTGCTTCATTTCATGTTGAACCGGACAAAAAATTTTATTACTGCTTCGGCTGTCATGCCTCCGGAACCGTATTCAATTTTCTGATGGAAATGGAACACATGTCCTTTGCAGAAGCCGTAGAGACCGTTGCAAAAAAAGAAGGCATTCAGCTTGAATACTCAAACGGCGGAGAAGTGTACGCAAAAAAAGATCCCAAAGCGGACCTTAAGGCTGAATACATAAATCTTTATGAAAGGGTTTCGACATCATTCCACTATATTCTTACCCAGACCGAAAGCGGAAAATTTGCCTTGGACTACATTAAAAAACGCGGATTAACGGACGAGACGATTAAAAAATTCAGGCTGGGTTATTCTCCTTTAGATGGAAAATGGCTCAGAAATTTTCTTCTTAAAAATAATTACACGGCTTCTTTTCTTGATGAATCAGGCCTTTTTTCAAGAAAAAATCCTGAGTATGCTTTTTTCAGGGACAGACTCATGTTTCCGATTTTTAACAAGGCAGGAGAAGCAGTTGCAATGGGAGGCCGTTTTCTCCGCGGAGACCCGGATAAAAACCCTAAATACCTTAACTCGGGAGACCTCATTCAGTATAAAAAAGGCGACACCCTCTATGCGTACAATTTTGCAAAACAGGCGGTAAGGGAAAACAAAAAAATCATTCTCTGCGAAGGATACATGGACTGCATCGCATACCATCAGTGCGGACTTACTTTTGCAGTTGCTCCGCTTGGAACAGCCCTCACGGAAGAGCAGATAGCACTTTTTAAGCCGTTTGTAAACGAGGTGCTTCTTTCTTTTGACAGCGACAATGCCGGTCAGAAGGCAACAATCAGGGCAATACTCATGTGCCGTAAACATGACCTTACGGTTAAAGTTATTGTTCTCAAGGGAGGCAAGGATCCTGCCGAAATTATGATAAACTACGGTGCAGATGTATTGACAGGAGAAGTAAATAACGCTATCTTGGACGATGAATTTCTGTTATCTAGACTCGAGGAATTGTACCCGAAAAACACTCCTGAGGGCAAATCAAAAGCTTTATCGGAGTTTTTTCCATATATTGATTCGCTTAAGTCTGAGGTGCAGAAAAATGCGTGTCTTGAACAGTTCTGCGCAGTATACGATACAAGCTTTGAGGCAGCAAAAAAAGATTATATAAACAGGAGCAGCATTCCCTTACGATCCCAGTCTACACAGAACGAGCCGGAAAAAGCAAAATCTTCCGGAAAAATTCGACAGACGGCAGAGCTGGGAGCAGTTCTTTCGGTGATTTCCGATAATTCTGAACGTTTTTCAAAACTTCGGAATGACATTTCGGTAGATGATCTGAATGACCAGTGGGCAAGGCAGCTTTATATAATTCTTGAAGAATGCATGAGAAGCGGATCGTTCAGCGTGAGTTCTGTCCTTAACCGGCTCGAAGGAGACGGTCTGGATGGTCTCAAGGAACTTGTCATAAAGGCCGTAGATTCTCCGTTTATTTCGGATGCTGCGGTAGAAGACGGCATTAAGCTCCTGAAAAGGCACAACCTTGAAAAACAGTGTTCAAATCTTTTGCTTGAAATCAAAAGGCTTGAAGGCAGCGCGCTTCCGGAAGATAAGGAAAAGCTTCTGGAACTTGTTTCAAGGAAGGCAGACATAAACAGGCGGTTGGAATCACTTAAAAAAGGGATTGATAATGGCAGTAACAACTAAAAAGACTCAGGAAAAAGAAAAAGCTAAACCTAAAAAAACAAAAGAGGTCAAGGCTAAGGCAAAAGAAAAGGAAAAAGCAAAGGAGCCGAAGACCCGCAAAAAAACAGCAAAAGCAGAAAAAAAGACATCAAAGGTAAGCGAAATTCCTGAAGATGAAGTTCTTGATACTGCCGCACAGGATAATGATTCTAACGATGAACTCAAAGACCTTGACCCTAAGGTTCAGAAGCTTCTTGAATATGCTTCAAGCAAGCAGATTGTTTCATGGGACGAAATAACAGACATCCTCACAACAGAATTCGTAAGCAACACAAAAGAGATGGAAGTAGTTTACGAACTTCTGAACAAAAACAACATTCAGATCATGGAAGAAACCGAGGATGATGAATTTGATGATGCTCCGGATGATGAAGATGCCGAAGATGATGAAGGCGGAATCACGGAAGAAAAAATAGACGATCCGGACAAACACCGTCTTGTTTCAAACGACAAGGATTCAAACATTGATGATCCCATACGTCTTTACCTGCGCGAAATAGGTAAGGAAAACCTTCTTACAGCAGATCAGGAAGTAGATCTTTCCAAGAAAATGGAAGACGGTCAGAACATTATCAAGAATGTCATCAAGAATTCCGGTATGATGATTCCTGAATTCTATACGATTGCACACAAAGCCTTTACGCGCATCGACATGCACGAGCCGGGAAAAGCAAGAAAGGAACTTAACGAAGAAATGGCAGAAAAGCACCGTTTAAGAAGTTCCTACAGCGAGTACCTTAAGCCTATCTTAAGTGAAATAAAAGCTTATATGGCACTTAAAAAGCAGTTAAGCGAAAACGACTCTTCAATGAACATATTCTCTGATCCGGAACTTGTCGAGCTTAGGGAAAAAATCATGCCCAACATGCTTGCAATTGACATTCAGTCAGAAGAAATAGAAAAGTTCAGTGCAAAATTCATAGATGCTTCTACAAAAATCGACGACTTCCGCCTTAAGCAGGAAAAGCGCATGAAAAAGCTTCGCATTAAGGATGCAGCCGGCTTAAGAAGCATAGGACGCCGTCTTGCAATACATTCAGAATGTGCAAAGCTCGAAAAAGACCTCGGCATGACTTCCGACGAAATAAGAGCCGACTACACCGATATTCAGAAAATTGAACGCAAGCTCCGCGAACTTGAATACGACTTCGAAAACTCTGTTGACGAAATAATCAGCATGAAAAAAGAAATCGAACGCGGACGAAGCCAGCTCGAAAAGGCAAAGAACAGGCTTATAAACGCAAACCTCCGTCTTGTTGTTTCCATCGCAAAAAAATACACAAACAGGGGACTTCAGCTCTTTGACCTTATTCAGGAAGGAAACATCGGTCTTATTAAGGCTGTAGAAAAGTTTGAATACAGAAAGGGCTACAAGTTCTCGACTTATGCAACCTGGTGGATCCGTCAGGCAATAACAAGAGCTATTGCCGATCAGGCAAGGACCATAAGGATACCCGTGCATATGGTCGAAACGATCAACAAGCTCATGAGAGTCCAAAGACAGCTCCTTCAG
>JAGABO010000221.1 GCA_017614655.1 Treponema sp.
AAGGCTTGTAGTCGGACAGAAGGCTAGCGATAAATTTTCATCAAGGATTGCAAAGCTGACGGAAGAAGCCAAACATAACGAGCAGTGGAGGCGGCAGTACATGGAATGGGAAAGACAGAGAACCTACGATTTTGAAAACGGCAAAGAAGAAGGTGTCCGCCAGAAAGCCCTCGAAGCTGCAAAAAATCTTCTCAAAATGAACCTTGGAACCCCTGAACAGATTGCTCAGGCAGAAGGATTGCCGTTAGAACAGGTTTTGCAGTTAAAAGAAGAACTTTCTGAGAAATAATTAACACTCATTGTGTAAAAGAAGAATGTAAAAAAAAACAAAAGCTCCCTACGGATTCAATTTACATCCGCAGGGAGCTTTTTTATGCATGCAGAATATCAGTGCCAAAAAAAATGTCCGGCGAAAAACACCGGACATCTTCCTGCCGAGCACCGGACTCGGACCGGCACAGCTTAAAACAGCCGAGGGATTTTAAGTCCCTTGTGTCTACCAATTCCACCAGCTCGGCAAGATTTCTGCATTATATATGGTTATGTATTTTTTTTCAATACATCGCAATGACAGAATTTGCTGTTTTTTGAGCCGGCTTTTATTCAAGATAACCAAGGAAGCACCAGCCTGTTGTGCCGTCAGCAAGTTTTTTGCCTTCACTGTCAACACTGCCCGGTAAAACTTCAACCTTGACCCAGCAGGAATGAATGTCGTCTATAATTTCCATATTGTAAGCATCAATGACCTTAACTTTCGTTCCTTTTTTAATTGCCGTAAGAGTTCTGCCCGAACGGCTGTAACTGTCCCTTAACCTTAAGTTATCTGTTGCAGTAAGGTTTTTGTTTTTATAATAGTTTACAAGACCTGTATAAACGGAGTTTTTTGTACTGTAAGACAGATCATCTGTAACAATTGAACGTTTTTCTGTATGTCCGTAAAACCGGTTGCTGTACCAGGGGGTAAAAGGATTGCCTCCGTGTTCAATTAAAAGTTCAATTACAGTTGAATCAGAAGCACCTGAGCTTGCGTATGCTGTAATTGTAAGTCCGTGCTGTCCTTCGATAACGGCATTCGGATCGGCACCTGCTTCAATAAGGCATTTTACCACTTTGTAAGAGTTAGATTTATAGGTGCAGGTATAAAGAATATTGGCACTGCCGGAAGAATACTTGTTTTTGTACATCATGGATAAATCCGGTTTGTATTCAAGAAGAAGCTTTACCGTTTCTAAATCCAGATTATCGGCTGCGTAGTATAAGGCGGTCGTTTCGTCTTTCTGATGTCGCTTATTGATATCACAGCCTTTGTTCAGAAGCGCTTTTATGAGTTCAGGATTTTTATTTATTACGGCATAATAAAGCGGCGTAAAGCCGTTTGCGTCATAAACATCAAGATCCTTTGCCTTTGCTTTTTTGATGACTTTGAGAGCTTCGTCTGTATAGTTGTATTCGCAAAGCTGAACAAGAGAGTATTCTTTTTTAACCTTAGAGTTTGCTTTTACAATTTCTATTGAAGCCGTGATTTTTGGATTTGTTTTTACAGCTTCCTCACATCGGTCAAGAACAGTTTTTCCATATTTGTCCTTTACTGATAAGTTAACGCCGTAATCAATCAGCATCTGAAGCATTTTGGGATTTTCATAGCAGTAGAAAGCCGGAGTCCAGCC
The DNA here is from genome assembly GCA_017614655.1 of Treponema sp. Lineage (GTDB taxonomy): Bacteria > Spirochaetota > Spirochaetia > Treponematales > Treponemataceae > Treponema_D. The sequence continues at coordinate 1,668 of JAGABO010000221.1, forward strand.
GGATTCAGTTTTGATATTAACATCAGCACCGTTTTTAAGAAGCGGCTCAATGATTTTTGTATAATCCAAAGCTGATTCGCATGCCAGATGTAAAGGCGTATCCCCGAAGTTATCTGCGGTGTTTATATTGCATTTCTTTGCAAGAAAGGCTGTAATTTCTTCAATTTCTTTTTCTTTTTCCATGACCGGCGCATAATATAAAATGTAGTCACTGTCTGAACATGTAACTGACTGTATAAAATAATGCAGAACTGTAAGGCCGTCTTTATCGCAGGCTTTAAAATCAAGACCGTTTTCATCAAGAAATTTAAAGCATTCAGGATTGATTAATCTTGCACTCGACATTCCGACATTATAGCCGTCTTTTGTTTTTGCATTGATGTCTGCTTTTTTGCTTAAAAGATATTTGATAAGTTCAAAGCCGTCTTTTTCCCAGCCTGCATATATAAGGGGTGTATATCCTGTGTCTGTTGAAGCATTAACGTCTGCTCCTTTTTCTACCAGGAACTTTACGAGTTTAAGGCTGTCTTTTGAACCGGAACCAACGGCATAATGCAGGGGAGTGCGCTTTCCTTTCCCGGAAACCTTAACATCTGCACCTTTGGAAACCATGTAACTTGCAAGCGGAAGATTACCGAGTTCACAGGCAAGGTTTAAAGGATATCTGTTATCGCTGTCTTTAAGGTTTGCATCTGCACCGCTTTCGATTAAAAGTTTTGCAAGATCTATGTTTTTATTATAAAGCGCGTACGTTAATGGAGAAAAAGAATTGTTTGAAGGAATGTTTACCGGTGCTCCAAGCTTAATGAATTTTTTAATCAGATTCATTTCCGGTTTCTTTTCATTGCACAGTTCATACATGATTGTGATGCCGTCGTTGTTTACGACTTTTACATCTGCATTATTATTTAAAAGAAAGTCTATGTTACGGGTGTCAAGCTTCTGGCTTATGTAGCATTTTCTGACTGCATAGAGAAGCGGTGTGTCTCCATCATCATCGGGAATGTTGACGTCGGCTCCGTATCTTATAAGAAATTTTGCTGTTTTTATGAATTTTTCGGGTTCATAATTGAATTCACGGAGAGCTTCGAATAATAAGGTTCTTCCGTTTTTATAGCGATAGTTTACATCAATAAATGCCCTTCCAAATCCTTCCATGATTTCCGGATCTTCATTAAAAATCAGGCGTACATTATCTTCTGCTGCATAAGGCTGCCGGTAACGTTCTGTATAATAGTCCTGATTTTTTTCCTGCTGAGCAAAACCGTTTACTGAACAGAGTATGAGCATTACGGGTAAAAATATCTTTTTTAGTCCTGTAAATAAACCTTCTCTTTTATCCGTAAAATCTTTTAAAACTGTGTCTGCCATATAAAACCTCGGGCGCGTATTGTATCAGAAAAACTCTATGTGTGAAAACCTTACAGGCTGAATACGCAGATAAAAAAAACAGGGTACCCGTAACGGATACCCTGCTTTATGTTACTGTTTTCTAAAAACAGTCAGACAGCTTAGTCTTCGTTGAATAATGCTGCTAAATCTGCCGGTTTTGATACATTGATGTAGTCAAAGAGGAAGTTTCCTTCTGTATCATAAACTTTGAGTACAAGATTTACAGATACAGGAATTTCTTCTGCAGTTTCAGAATCCATGGTATCCATAAAGGATTCAAAGTTTGTTACTGTATCTTTGTTAATAGATGTGTCTGCAGAAACAGATGCTGAAGCAGATATAACTCCGTTGTAAACTTCTCCGTCCTTTGTAACTTCAAAGCATAATGCACCGCTTGCTCCTGCATAAAGATAAACGTTTGCAGAAACAGAGCCTAATGCAGCTTCCAGTCCTCCGTCGTCCATGAGGCCAGGGGTTGCTTCGATTGCTGCATTTGTAACAGAAGCGCCTGCAATTGCGTTAAGCTTAAGGCTCTTAATGGCTTCTGCTCCTTCTACCGGTGTTAAACTTACAGATGCTGCTGCACTTGCAGAAGCTGAACCGGTTGCTCTCATACTGGATGGTTCTTCTTCTCCTTCTGATGCCTGTACAGGTATTGCAGCACCTTTAATGCTGAAGTTAAGTGAAGTAATTGTAAGTTCAACAGGAGAATCACCCATGTCTATTTTTCCTGTCGGTCCCTTCCAGTCACAGTTAATAGTCATGGCATGAGTGTCGTCATTTGTTGTAATAGATGCATCAAGATTATCCGGTACTGCCATGATTTCATTCATGAGCTGATCAAAAGTAACTGCTTCTACAGCTCTTGCAAGCATGTTTGTGAGCGGATTTGACGGTGGAGCTACTTCCAGGCCGTCATCGCCTTCTTCGTCTTCAATAAGAGCTCCGAAGTAAGTTTGAAAATCATCAAGAATAGCATCACCAACGATTTGATTAAATTCTTCCGGAGTGTTGATTGTCTTCTTCTGCACAGTTCCTGCAGGAATAACAGATGAAACTGTAACTGCTTCTACAGTCTTTGCAGCATCTGCAGTTTCTTCATTACATCCTGTAAATGTTAATGAAAGTGCAAAAACAGATACGATAAATAATCCTAATTTTTTCATTTTTTTCTCCTTAACCACATAAAGTGGAATATTAACAATACAAAAGGGTCTTTTCCCCTGATACCATTTAAAAAGTATAACGCGGCAGAATTCAATTATCAACCTGGAAGCGTTTTTTTATATGTAAGGTATTCATAAGCTATAAAGTGACTTGCAAAAAACTGCATGTACTTCTATAATATAGGATGTGTCAGAATTATATATTGTTGCAACACCGATAGGAAATCTGGGCGACATTACGTTCCGTGCCCTGGAAACCTTTAAGAATGTGGATGTTATTGCCGCAGAGGATACACGGCATACGCTTCAGCTTCTGACGCATTTTGAAATCCGAAAGCCCCTTATAAGCTGCCGTTCGCAGAATGAAGAGGCTGCATCGGGAAAGATTATCGCGCTTCTGGACGAAGGAAAAACAGTAGCTTACGCAAGTGATGCGGGAACTCCGGGAATAAGCGATCCGGGAGCAGTTCTGGCAGGTCTTGCAAGAAAAGCAGGGCATAAAGTTGTTCCGATTCCCGGGGCAAGTGCTTTTGCGGCTCTGGCAAGTGTTGCAGGTGCAGGTGGAAAAACTCTTGTTTTTGAGGGGTTCCTTTCTCCAAAGCCGGGACGCCGTCGAAGCAGGCTCAGAGAGCTTCTTGAAGACGGAAATGCCGTCATTTTGTATGAAAGTCCGTTCAGAATCGTAAAGTTGCTGACGGATATTGCCGATATAGACAGTGAACGCCGTGTGGTGGTGGGTCGTGAGCTTACGAAGCTTCATGAGGAGATTACGGAGGGAACTGCAGGGGAAGTCCTTGAGGATTATGCTTCAAGAAGCAAGATTCTGGGGGAATTCGCAGTGTTCATTTCAGGAAAGAAATCTGAGAAAAACGTTAAGTTTTCCGAAGAATTCTCCGATAATTAAGAGCGAGGTAGGACTATGATGATAGACAAAGTAACAGGAGCGAATCCATTAACCAATTTGCAGAGCACAAAGCGCGCAAATTCAACGGCAAATGTTAAACCGTCTTCTGACAAAATCAGTGTTTCCAGCGAAGCTAAAGCTGCTGCCGATGCCTATTATCTCAATCAAGTTGCAGAAGAAACACCAGATGTTCGCTCAGAACTGGTTGAACAGGTTAAGCAGAAGATTCAGAATCCAAATTATCTTAGTGAAGCAACTATTGCCATGACAGCAGAACGCATTCTGGCAGCTTACGGACTTTAATAAGGTTCTGATTTTATTAAAGGGAACCTCGAAATGATTGATTTTTCGGGATGCCCTGAAAAGCGGAAAAGCCGTCTTTTGGGAGTATGGTTGTATTCTCATGGCGGCTTTTTTATTTGAAGGTAGAGTAAAAAATGGCAGATTTTATTTTTAAGATTTCACCTGATATCATTTTAGGAAGCTATACGGTAAGCCGTCTCGGACAGTATGTTCAGGAATTCGGGCAGAAATTCATGGTAATTCTTGATCCGATACTTAAGGAACAGGGAGTAAGCCAGAAAATAGTTCAGGCTTTGGAAAACCGCGGGTTAAACTTCTTTACATTTGACGAGATTCCTGTTGCGGCAGACACCGAAGTCATCAAGGCTGCCCTTACTCTTGCACGTCAGGCTCATGTTCATGGAATAATTGCTGCCGGCGGAGGAAAAACACTCAGCATTGCAAAGTCCGTAAGTACGCTTTACAACGAAAACCGCGACCTTTATTATTTTGCAGACGGGGAAATTCCTTCTGCAGAGCCGCTTCCTCTCATCTGTATACCGACAACCTGCCGAGATAACTTTATTTTTACAGATAAGGCTCCGATGGTGGATTCCCGTTCATCAAAACTTAAGCTTATAAAAACTAATCCAAGACTTTGTAAACTGGTTGTATGGGATCCAAACCTTACTACATCACTTACAGAAAAGCAGGTTTCTGCCATGGCTCTGGAAACCCTGTGTCTTGCAACAGAAGCTTATCTGAGCCCTAAATCAACATTTTTCAGCGACATGCTCATAGAAAAGTCCGTACAGCTTCTTTCTTATGCAATAGACGGTTCTCAGACGCTTACGGTTACTACTCCGCAGGAAGTCCTTCTTGCTCAGGGCGGATGTATGGCTTCCCTGGGGGCAGCAACGGCTTCTATCGGACCGGCAACTCTTCTGGCGCTTACCATAAACTCGCGCTATAAGATTTCGCGTTCACTGATTTCTACGATTTTCTTCCCTTATGTAATAGAAGACGGTGTAAAGTATAGAAGCGACAAGCTTGCAAAGATTTCGCGTTTACTTGGCGTTGCCACATCAGAAGAAGAGGATATAAAGGCTGCAACAATGTTTGCAGATTACATAAGGCAGCACATTGCCCGCATGAATATTCCGGCCCGTCTTAAAGAGCTTTCCATTTCTATAGATAAGCTTTCGCTTGCAGCAGAAGATGCCGGTGACCTGGAAATGATTAACAGTCTTCCGCGCAGCATGACAAGTGATGATCTTTTTGAACTCATAAAGCAGGCTTATTAAAAGATGATAAACCCGGATAAACTTTTTCAGCTCGGTGCAGGTCAGAAAAGACGCAAGCTTGCCCTTACTTTTGGCGAGCTTGAACGGGATATTGCCGGTATTGCCGAAAAAGGAACTGACTACAACTTTACATCACTTCCACGCAGTGAATATACAAAAAAAATAGTCCGCATTCTTCTTGAAGATCCCAAGCTTCCCGAAGAAAAAGCAGCTGTCCTGACTGAACTTTTAAATGCGCCTGTTTTTGATGAAAGGCGTATCTGTAATTACGCAAGAAATGCACTTCTGGAGATAATCGGAACCTTTCCTGCAGAATGGGACCTTGTAATTGCACCTCATGCACAGGAAAAGCTTTCGGTAGAAAAGAGAAATTTCTTTCCCGGCGTGTCTGTTTATGCAGAAGACATACGCTCTCCGTTTAACATCGGTTCTATTTTCCGTACTGCAGAAGCTATGGGCTGCGAGAAGGTTTTTATTTCGCCCGGCTGTGTTGATCCGATGCAGTCCAAGGCCGTAAGAAGCGGAATGGGCTGTATTGAAACAATGGGCTTTACCCGCTGTTCACTTGATGAACTTCCTTCCGATAAACCTGTTTTTGTCCTCGAAACAGGCGGAACTCCGATAAATGAATTTGTTTTTCCGAAAGAAGGGACTGTAATTATAGGTTCAGAGGAACTTGGCGTAAGTCCCGAAGCGTTAAGGCGTGCTGATTACGGCACCGTAAGTATTCCCATGACGGGACTTAAAGCGTCACTTAATGTCGGAGTAGCTTTTGGCATCCTTATGCAGAAATGGGTAGAATCTTTAGAAAACAGATAAACTTTACTCGTTGATGAATGACTTCTTAAGTTTGTTTGAAATACCTGCAAGCTGTTCTTCGTCCGAAATATTGAACATTGCAAGAACTTCCGTATCTATCTGTTCAAAATCAACTTCTCCGTCTCCATAGTGAACAAGAAGATCTGCAAGATATATAAGGCTTGTGAGCTTCTTTACTTCATCCGGAGCAGATTCCGGGGCATGATGATAGCGTATTACATCAACAATAATATTCGGGAAGTTCCACTTTTCTGCAATAAGCGCACCAAGTTCACCGTGATTAACGCCTGCAACCATCCGCTCAAACATGTCCATGCTAAGTCCGCGCCTGTCGCAGGTTTCTCCGAGTTTTTTAAGAATATCCGGATGAGCTGTTTCGAAGATGATTTTTCCCATATCGTGCAGAAGACCGCATACGTAACTGTCTTCGATGCAGCTTCTGTCTACGGATGCCTTGCAGAAGTTTCTTGCAAGATTATATGCGTAGAATGCACATTTATAGGCGTGGCTCCACAGTTTTTTATTCTGCTCGTTTGAACTTACCATAAGTGTCTGCATTGAACCGATGGAGAACAGAAGGTTTCTGATTCCGCGGATACCGGCAATTTTTACGGCATCTGCAATTGAACGGCAGGGGGAGGCAAGCGAGAAGGCCGCAGAGTTTACGAGTTTAAGAAGTTCTGCAGTAAGCGAAACATCGTTTGAAATCTGCATTGCGATATCGCTCATGTTGCTCTTTTCGTCATTTATAAGCTGATTGATTTTTGTAATCGTCTCCGGGAATTCCGGAAGTCCGTTTATGAGGTCAACAAAATCCTTGGAAAGCATGGATATGTCGTTTTTAAGTTTCTGACTGAACGGCAGGATTAGTCTTGTTATAGTTTCGCCGTTTGTGCTTATAACCTGATAATTTTCTTCCGTAAGCCCGATTTTTCTGAGAACCAGAATCATTATGACAAGGCCCAGACCTGCTCCTTCCGTGTCGTCCAGAAGCTGTGAAATACCTTCTTCGACCGAAGAAAACTGAAGTGCTCTTGTAATCTTATCGTGGATGCGTTTGTATTCAAAAACTGTAAGTTCCGATTTGTTGCAGACTTCTATCTTAATTTTATTGTTATGAGTCTGAATGCTTACCTTTATATAAAGCCCGAGTTTTCTCTGCAGTTCAAGATAAAATTTTATGTTGTTTAAAGTATCGTCTTTAAAGGTGAGCATTCCCTTGTCATATTCTTCCCTTTTGGATATATCCAGTTTTTTGTCGAGAAAGTATACGCGCTTGGTATTTGCTTTTTTGGCGTTGTTTGTAAGTTCCTTAAGGCAGTAAGAAAGATTTTCGAACATCTGGGACTGATGAACTTCTTCGAGGAATACTTTCAAAATGTCATCAATGTATGCGGTTATTTCTATAGGCAGAGTGTAGGTAGTTACAGTAAGAGGAATTTCCGCCTGAATCGCAGTCTTGATTTTTGATCTGTCTACTTTAATTTTCTTAAACTGAGCCATATCCGCTATTTTACCACAAATTGATTGAATGCGCAATTTATGATATTATTTCTTTAAATGCCGTTTACAAATCAGACTCTGGTACAGCTTCTTATACTTTTTCTCCTTTTTCTTTCCTGCAGTCGTTTTGTATTTATGCGCCGGGAAAAAGAAGATTCTCTTGCTGTTCTTCCGCTTGCAGTTTTTATTATTGCTGCAGTTAATGTATTTGCTTTTGGCCTTAACATTCAGAATATTTATATACTCGTTCTTTCGTTTATAGTGTTTATTATAAATGTGCGTGCCCTTCTTCGTCTTGCGGCAAGCCTTGTAATTGACCGTTACGGCTGGGCTTTTATTATTTCGTCGATTATCTGTCTTGGTTTTGCAGTATACGGAATTATAGAAGTTTTAGATAAGATGCCTGTAAAGGTTTCTTCTTCCAGATACGAAGTTTCACTCACAGAAGAAAATTATACCGGTTCTCTGGTTTCCGGTTTTAAAAAAACAGACAAGCCCTTCGAAAAAGTTACGCTTAGACTGCATAAGGCAGAACCTTTAATGAAGAAAAGCGGTCAGAAAAAGAAAGCAGTTTTTGTTACTCCGGTTACGGCGGATTTTTCTGTATACGAAGCTTTTATCTGCATGCTTGCACGTGAAGGTTATACAGTTTACTGCGGCGAATTTTCATCAGATGAAAATAACTTTACCGGAAGTCTGACGGGTACTTCTTTTCTGCGTAAATTTTATTTTAGAAGTCTTAAGCTTTCTTCTCCGGATGAATATAAAAAAATCATGCTGTCAAAGAAGAATGTTCTTACAGAAGATTACAAAGTCCTTTTAAAAATTGCGGATGCAGATGCTTCGGACAGTGTTACTGCCGTTCTGGATGTTTTTGATGATGATACTGATTATTCTGCTGAACTTTCCGGGCTTCCTTCGGTTGATCATGTTTTTGCAATGAAATCTGTTCCTGAATACAAAACTCCGGGCTGGGGACCGGTAGAAAATACAGAGCCTGTTTTTGCACGAAAACTGGGCGTCGAAAAAGACACAGGATTTTTTATCAGTAACTTTCTTGCACAAAAAGCCGCCGGTTCAAACTGAATAATTTAATCTCTCCCTGCTTCCTGATGCGTGGACTTTTTTAATATATTTGAGTATAGTGGACACATGAAAAATTCTATTTCCTTAAAACAGAAGCTTCTGCCGCTTCTTCTTGTTGCGGCCGTTATTATTCTTGATCAGGTTACAAAATGTCTGATTGTAAACTCTCTTTCAAGGTATTCTCCGTTTGATGAAGACAGCGTTATACGTGTTATCGGCGACTATGTCCGCATAATTCATGTAAGGAATCCTGCCGTTGCATTCAGTCTCGGAGCAGCTCTTTCTGCGGGCTGGCGTTATGTTCTTTTTTCAGTTCTGCCTCTTATCGTAATTGCTGCGGTTTTTGTGATTTACTTCAGAAATAAAGATTTTAATTCAATTCAGAGATGGACTATCTGCGGAATTCTTGGCGGCGGACTTGGAAACCTCATAGACCGCTTTTTCCGTCCGGACGGGGTTGTTGATTTTATTGACTGTACTTTCTTCGGCTGGTTTGGTATGGACAGGTGGCCTACATTTAATGTTGCTGATACTGCCGTTGTAATCTGCGGCATTCTTTTTGTCATCAGTTTTATAATTCAGGTAAAAAAAGAAAACATGGAGAAAAGCTCCGGTTCTAAAAAGGAGGCTTCTGATGAATAAAAAAGCCAATTCAATTATATTTCTTGTTGTTTCGACAATTCTAAACCTTATTCTCATGCTTGGAGTAATCATTCTGCTGCTTATGATTTCGACAGCGGTTCTTAAGCATGTAATCGGACTTCCGGACGGACATCAGGCTTATTCAATAATGATGCTCATCTGTCTTGTTCTTGGTGTTGTTTCTTCCTTTATTATCAATCAGCGGGTAACTGCAAAAATTGTCATAAAGTTTAATCTGGATGATAAGTTTGAGGATGACTGGTCCGGCAAAAAGAAGAAGGGAACATCAGCCGGAGATCCTGTGCAGACAACAACAAATCTGCCTGACAGTGCAAAACTTTCTGAAGAAGAGAAAGAAGAACGCGAGCGCTGGGGAGAATAACACTTATTAAGCGGCGGTTATCAATAGCCGTCGCTCATGCTGCGGTTGATGTCGCGCTGGTACAGTTCCTGATAGGCAAGACTGCGTTTTTTAAGCTGATCTTTGAGTTCCTGCGGGAACGGCATATAGTGCCAGAAAATCGCACGTACTTCCTTTTCGAGTTTCTGGGTTCCGTTTGATTCCTTTGTCATCCAGAGAATGTAATCTTCTATAAAGAACTGCTTAACATCACCTTTCATCTTCTGATCTTCGACATACTGATAGTAATGTCCGGTAAGTCCATCGGTCATCCAGTCAAAAGATGCCTTTTCCTTTGCAACCTGCCATCTTAAATCAGCAACAGCGGTAAGACATGCCGTTCTTAAATCGCGCGGATACATCGGAATACAGATGCGGCCTCGGCTTGTAATTCTGTTGTAGCGGTCAAAAGGTTCCCAGCAGAAGCCGTAGTCGCCGTAAGTGGGCACAAGAAGCACGTAAGGAACGATTCTGTGGAGGACATTGCGGTGCATTCGGCAGAAACATTCAGGGTCAATTGATTCAATCCATGAAAGTTCACGTATTACATTTTCCCTAAAGCCGGTGCCTTTATCAAAACTGTGGAAGAACTCCCTGGTAAATACCGGAAACTGATTACCCTGTCGTCCGCAGGTCATCTTTGCCATCTGCCTGATTGTTGTCATTTCGTTCAGGATGTCTTCTTTTCCAACGTTGATTTCTTCTACCTGAAGGCTTCCTGCCTTTGCTTCAAGAGAGTCTGCAACGCTTTTTGCTTCCTGAAGTTCCTTTATGTAGTTTGTAAGTTCGCGGTCAATTTTCTGAAGAGTATGGAAACGCTGCGTAATTTCTGCAAAAGACTTGCGCTGCATTTCGGAATACGGCTGTGTATGAGGTTCATGACCTATAAGAGGAGGATGAACAAAGAGATCGCTTACTCTATTCTGAATTTCGTGCTCAAGGCTCAGGCGTTCACTTTCTTTAGCCGTAACAAGTGCTTCTACACTATGAAGCTTACCGGAGTTTTTGCTTTTTAATGCCATTACACGCTGCTGTTCTGCGGCAGGTCCCTTGGAAGAAGTTTTAACTTCGTCTGTAGCACTCATTTTAAGCCGGCCGGTTGCTATTTCGGTTATCCATTCATCAATATACATGATTGGTTCGCCGGTTGTGTTTTTTATGATTGCCCTGGAGAAGAAATCTTTGCTCTCCGGACTGAACAGCGACGGAAGCAGTACTCCGTATCTCATTGCAAAGTGCTTGCACAGCGGAGTTGTCGGATATGCCATCTTTACGGCAAGAGAACGCATAAATTCCCAATATGCCGAAACAATCTGCTGTCTGTATACAGTGCGGTCTTTTTTGTCCGTACAGTTAAGGTATTTTACAAGAATCTGATGAAGTCTCTGTGCACTCTGACCTTCGCCGCCGAGTGTTGTTTTATAGTAGTTCTGGTCATCAAAGACGGGGTTCGGTGTTTCCTCGAAGAACTTTTCTATAGGACTGAACTGTTTTACACTCAGATCTGCTTCGTGAAAGTCTCCGTTTGAAGAAGATTTCGGAATTGAAGGTGTTTCCTTCTGAAAATTCATGCTCTGCGAAAATGAATCCGAAGCCGGAGCTTTAGGTGCTTCCGGTGCGGGATTTCCTGCAGGAAGGTTATATGACCTGTTTTCGGGAAGACTGGTTTCTGTTTCTGATAAAAGCGCGGCAATGGCCGGATCAAGTTCATCACTCATACATTCAATTATAACATAGAATTTTCAGGTTTTAAACATAAAAATACGTAATGCCTGGAAGAGTTTTTCATGTGTAACTCCAGAATTATTAGTAGACAAGACTTGCAATAACTGTAAAAATAAAACTATGAAGAAAATTGCTGTTGTTACCGGTGCTGCCGGCGGTCTTGGAAAGGAAATTGTAAGGCGCATCCTTGATGATGTTAATGAACTCTGGGCAGTCGGACGTAATCTTTCAAAGCTTGACTCCTTAAAAGCTGAACTCGGCGTTAAAATTGTGCCGCTTCAGATGGATTTATCGGATACAAAATCTTATGATGTCTTAAAAAGCCGTCTTTCCGGCGGAGAATACGAAGTTTTATGGCTTGTAAATAATGCAGGCTCAGGACGCTTTGGACCTTCTGCAGGTTTTACTTTGGAAGAACTTTCTGCAGGAATCACTTCGCACTGTACTGCCATGGCTTCTTTGTGCAATATCTGCATTTCTTATATGAAAAAAGGCTCCTTTATCATGAACACGGCTTCCCAGTCAGCATTTCTTCCGCTTCCTTACATGAACCTCTATGCTGCAACAAAGGCATTTGTTTACAGTTACACCCGTGCCCTGCGGATAGAACTTAAGGATTCGGGAATAAGCGTAACTGCCGTCTGTCCGGGCTGGATTAAAACTGCACTTCTGCCGGAAAAGCTTAACGGAAAAACCGTAAACTTTCCGTTTCTTACTACAGCAGAAAAGGTTGCAAAAAAGGCCGTAAAAGCTGCACGAAAAAGAAAGCCTCTTATGATTAACAGCCTTCCCGTGCGTTTTGTTTCCTGGATGCAGCGGCATCTTCCTCAGGAGTTTGCAATTAAGACCTGGGCAAGGATGGTAAGAAAGTATGTTTGAGGAAACTTCAGAAAAAATAAAGAAAGCTAAAATCATTCCCGTAGTAAAGATAGATGATGTAAATAAAGCAGTTCCGCTTGCAAAATCTCTTTTAGAAGGCGGTATGACTGCAGTAGAAATTACTTTCCGTACGACAGAAGGAGAT
>JAGABO010000024.1 GCA_017614655.1 Treponema sp.
AAAGGTCTGCCTTGCCGTTTTTTCTTGCCTTGGAATGCCATACCGCAAGATTTCCTGCATAAAGCATAATGTCAAGCGGAACTGTTTTTCCGTTGCGTGCCTTAATGAACACATAGCCGCCTGCAAAGTCCCGCGTATGAAACCACAAATCGTTTCCCTTAACATAGTGGCGCAGAAGCTCGTCGTTTTCCGAAGCCGTGCGGCCTACAAGAAGTTTCCAGCCGTTTATTTCGTAAGAAAGACCCGGTGTCTGTTTCTGAATTTTCTGCTTCGGGGTAGTGCCGCTTCTTAAAAGCTGTTCTATTTTAAGGACATTTTTTTCGTTCCTGATGCGTTCATATTCATCTTCCAGGGCGGCCAGAGCTTTTTTAGAAAGCTCTATGTCGTGTTCAAGCGCTTCTTTTCCCGAAACAGCCTTCTTGTATTTTGAATAGTAAACTGCGGCATTTTCGTGTGCAGAAAGCTTTGCATCAAGGCGGATGTGGACGGTTTCTCCGGTTTCGTAGTCGGTGCAGGTAAGGGAAGAGCCTTCCGTCTGATTCTGAAACGCAAGGATAAGGTCTCCTGTATGCTTAAGACGTTCGCAGTTAGAAAATTCTTCCTGTTTTTTAAGAAGATTTTCCAGGGCAGCCTTCATTTTTGAATGCTTTACGTTAAACCATTTTTCTGCCTGAATCAGAAGGTTTTCCCTCGAAAGGGCAGAACCTTTTTCGCTGTAGAAGGAATCAACGGCATCGTTAAAAGGGTGCGTAGAATTTGCCGAAAGTTCCTTTTCTGCCTCAAGAAGTTCCATGCGTACGGGAAAACGTTCAAGTGCCGCTTTTTTTTCTTCTTCAGAAACTTCCCGCTGTTCCGGAAAAAACTTTCCTCCCGTAACTTCGCCTTTTTTGGGCCGGCGGAACATGCAGTCAAGGATTGTGCCTTCTTCATCCGTTACAATCACGTTTGCAGCTGCGGACCAGAGCCTTATCCACATAAAAAGCCGCTCTTTCCAGGTAGAAACGTCCATTTTTATGATGCGGTCAAGTCCTGTCTGTTCAAGGCTGTTAATCCTCATTCCCTGAACCCGGGATTTAAGGAATTCATTGAACCGAAGCGGCTTTTTGTTCTTTGGAAACTTCTGTTTTGTAAGGTTAAGCCTGCAGGAGGAGTTTTCCGTGCAGATCATCATGTTGAACACGTCGCCCTTATTTATAATCCTGAATCCAAGCGTATCATAGCCGGTCTGGGTTATTTCCTGTAAAAAAGAGCCTTTTATATCGAATTCGCCTATAATTCTGTTGATTTCATTGCAGTTTAGTGACATGAATGCATTTTACTATGGAAAAAAATCAATTTCTACTGTAAAATATGTATATATGATTAAAGCAACAGGATCACAGATAATAGTAAAACTTCTTGAACTGGAAGGTATAGATACGGTAGCCGGAATTCCCGGCGGTTCAATTCTCCCGCTTTATGATGAACTTGCACGCTCTAACATCAGGCATATACTTGTACGGCATGAACAGGCAGCTGGATTTATTGCACAGGGCATGACCCGTTCAACAGGAAAACCGGCAGTCTGCATGGCAACTTCGGGGCCGGGCGCAATGAATCTTCTTACGGCAATTGCTGATGCAAGATGCGATTCAGTTCCGGTTGTAGCTTTCACGGGGCAGGTAAACTCTTCCCTTATTGGAACGGACGCTTTCCAGGAAGCAGACACTTTTGGTCTGAGCTTCCCGATTACAAAGCACAGCATGATGATAAAAAAGGCAGAAGACCTTCTCTGGGCAGTTCCCATGGCTTTTAAGATTGCAGTTTCCGGTCGTCCGGGCCCTGTCCTAATTGATGTTCCGCGTGACATTCAGCTTAAGGAAGTTGAATTTGAAAGCTGGCCGGATGTTAAAAAAGAAAATGAAAATCCTTTAAAAATAAAATTCCTTACTCCGCAGGAAGAGCTCGAAGAGGCAGCTGCAAAAATGGCAGAAACCCTTCTTTCTTCTACAAAGTGTGCCTTCTATCTTGGAGGCGGCTGTAATGACGAAAAAGCCTCTGAACTCATAAAAGAACTGCTTGAACATTTTGATGCCGCTGTTGTTACAAGCCTTATGGGAATCGGTGCATATCCCGTTAAAAAAGAAAACAACATGGGTATGGTCGGAATGCACGGAAGTCTTGCTGCAGCACGGGCAATGCACGAAGCCGATGTTGTTCTTGCCCTCGGCGTACGCTTTGATGACAGGGCAACCGGGGTTATTTCCAAATTCTGTCCGGATGCAAAAATTCTTCATATTGATATTGATGCAGCCGAAATCAACAAGATTCTTCCTTCTTATGTATGTGCTGTCTCTGATGTTAAGGATGCTCTTCCGCTTCTTATCAAGAAGATGAACAAAATGACAAACACACCTTACTACGGTGAATGTAAGATAAAACGCTATGAATGGCTTTCTTCCCTTATAAAGCTTAAGGAAGAAACAGACAGTCTTCTTCTGGGCCGCCCGGCTTCTGCAGATGGAATCAATCCGCGTGCATTTATTAAGGAGATACCGGAAGCTGCTTCAAAGGCAGGTCTTTCATCTTCTGATATCATTGTTACAACGGATGTAGGTCAGCATCAGATGTGGAGTGCCCAGTATTATCCTGTTGAACATGCACGCCAGTTCCTTACAAGCGGTTCTCTCGGAACAATGGGCTTTGGTCTTCCGGCTGCAATAGGGGCTGCCCTTGCAAATCCGGATAAGCGCATTGTCTGTATTTCCGGTGACGGTTCAATTCTTATGAATGTTCAGGAACTTGCAACGCTTTCCGAACTTGACCTTAATGTTACGGTTATCGTATTTAAGAACGGAAGCCTTGGTATGGTCCGTCAGCAGCAGGAGTACATATTCAACAAAAATTACAGTGCAAGTATTTTCCAGAAGGTTCCCGACTTCCTTAAGGTTGCGGAAGGTTTTGGAATCCGCTCTATAGATGCCGGCAGTGACAAGTCCTGGTATAATGAAGCTTTTAAGAAAGGTCCCTGTCTTGTAAAGGTTGATATAGCAATGGAAGAAAATGTTCTTCCGTTTGTAAAAGCAGGCAGTGCAAACATAGACGCACTAAGGAACTAGGAATGAAAATAGCTCTGATTATTGACAGTATTGAATCTGAACATTCTCAGATGATTTTAGCAGGTGCAACTTCGGTTTTTGATGAAAAGGAAGTAAGCGTTACCACTTATCAGATTGGCTCCCTGATTGATGATCAGGACCCGTTTAATTATCAGAACAGAAGTGTTGAAACGCTGATTACAAAGGAGAATACCGACGGTATTATCTTCCTTGCGCTTCCTCATTTTCATTTTGAAAGCAATGAGTATCTGGTAAAATATCTTTCTCAGTTTAAAGATATTCCTGTCGTATCAATCGGCTATATTAACGAAGAAATCCCGTCTGTTGCCTACAGCAGTAAGGAATGTATAACAGAAATCGTTGACCATCTTATACAGGTTCACGGGCACAAAAGAATTGCCCTCTTTACGGTAGATACAGAAAGTAAGGAAGCGCAGGAAAGAGAAGACGCATTCCGTGAAGCAATTAAGAAAAACGGAATTGAATATGATGAAAACCTTACCATGATCGGTAACTACGATTATGATGTGGCAATGGAATCCCTTATGGAACACAAGAAGAAGTTCGGTTACGACTTTGATGCAATTGTTTCCATTGATGATGACATGGCTTTTGCCTGTGTTGATACGCTTCATCATGAAAAAATAAAGATTCCCGAAGAAATTGCAGTTACCGGATTTGACAACAGTATCAGATCTTATTCTGATGAACTTGGACTTACGACCGGTTCTCAGAAAACGAAGGAACAGGGTGCTCTTGCCGTTAAGATGATTCATGATATCCTGCTCGGTAAAAAAATAGAAAAACATGCCTGCATTCAGGCAAAGGCAATATTCCGCGAAAGCTGCGGCTGTAAAAGAAACCTTGAAAATGATGATGAATCAAAGCCGATTACGACATCAGAATGGTACAATCAGAGAAATCAGTTCTTAAGCGTAATCAAGCTTTATACTCTTATGCAGTTTGAAATGCCGTATTCAACCGTGCGTTCAAAATTAAAGTATGAGCTTATTACAATCGGTGTAAGGGATGCCTGTGTATGTCTGTTTGAAAATCCGATGAATACAAAAAAATCCAAGCAGTTTGAACTTCCTGATAAAGCCTATGTTTCTGTTGCATATAATTCTGACAACACGGTTCAGATAGGAGAAACAGAAGCAACTATAGAATTCGATCCAAGGGAAAAACTTGTTCCGGACGGTCTGTTCAACAATCTTGACAAAATGATTGTAATGGCTCTCTACCGCTTTTCTACACTCATCGGTTACATTGTGTTTAAGCCCGGAGATTTTGATCTTGGTGTTTACTCTCTTATTCATAAGATTATTTCCAACTCGCTTGTTGCTTCCATGAAGATAAGTTACGTTCAGAATGAAAACAGAAACCTCCACAGTGCCGTTGCAGAAGCAACAAAGGATTCTATTTCTGATGAACTTACAGAACTCTTTAACCGAAGGGGACTGTTCCAGTTTGGTCAGGCTGCAATTGATGCCTGTATTGCGATGAAGGGCTCCGGTACTGTTGTATTTGGTGACCTTGACGGTCTTAAGTTTATAAACGATACCTACGGTCATGATGCAGGAGACAGGGCAATCATTGCAGAAGCAAAAATCCTCAGGAAGATTTTCCGCGAAAGTGATGTTATTGCGCGCCTTGGTGGAGATGAATTCTGTATCGTAGCTCCGGGGCTTGTCGGTTCTGCAGCTGCAAGTCTTGCTTCAAGAATAAAGGCCGAGTGTGATCTGTTTAACAAGAATGCAGGAGAGTCATTTACGCTTTCTATCAGTATCGGACAGATTCTGTTTTCTTCTACAGACGAAACACTTGATCTTCACGATATTCTTACGAAGGCAGACTATAAACTTTATGA
This sequence comes from Treponema sp., assembly GCA_017614655.1. GTDB lineage: Bacteria > Spirochaetota > Spirochaetia > Treponematales > Treponemataceae > Treponema_D. The sequence goes on from JAGABO010000024.1 coordinate 4,969, forward strand.
AGAAAAGCGCAGAAAGAAGAATATAAAAAACAAAATTGATTTATAAATCAGTGCAGTACTATTTGTAAAGTGCTGCACCGTCACTGGATCCACATGTAAAAAATGTTGCAGCGTATCCGGTGACTTTTGTATATTCTTTCTGAACGTTTTCGATAAAAGCGTCTGACTTGTCTTTTTTAACAAGTGCAATTGCACAGCCTCCGAAGCCTGCTCCCGTCATGCGGGCACCGAGACAGCCGTCCTGTTTCTGAGCTGTTTCTGCGAGAGTATCAAGTTCAATTCCTGTAACCTCGTATTTTTCTTTGAGGGATTTGTGACTTTCGTTCATAAGAAAAGCGAGTTTTTTAAGGTCTCCGTTTTTTAGTGCAGCTGATGCATCAAGTACGCGCTGGTTTTCGTAAACACAGTGTTCTGCTCTTTTTAAAAGAGTTTCATCTTTAATACATGTTTTTACTTTTTCCCACTCTTTTGGGGTAAGGTCGCAGAGAGTTTTTACGTTCGTTCCGTTTTCCTGAATAAGTTTGAGTGCTTTTTCGCATTCACTGCGCCGTTCATTGTATTTTGAATCTGCAAGGCGTCGCACTTTGTTTGTGTTCATTACGACAAAGCACCAGTCTCCTAGTTTTAGCGGTATATATTCGTAATCAAGGGAGGCGCAGTCAAGAAGTTCTGCCGTGTCTTTTTTTGCAGTTGAGATTATAAACTGATCCATGATTCCGCATTTTACGTTCATAAATCTGTGCTCACTCATCTGTCCGATTTGTGCAAGCTTTTTGCGTTCTATATTAAAGCCGAAGGTTTCGGATACTGCAAAGGCAAAACCGCATTCAAGTGCAGAGGACGAAGAAATGCCGCCTCCTGCGGGAATAAAGGAAGAAATTAAAATTTCAAATCCGCAGGGGAAAATAAAGCCTTCTTCTTTTATCTGTGTAAGAATTCCATTTAAATAATTTGCATAGTCATTTTTTTTATCGTAAACAAAGTTGTCATCAATAAAAAATTCATAAGTGCCGCGAAAACGTACGTCATTATAGATTATTTTTTTGTCGCTTCTTTTTCTGATTGCGATATAAAGGTATCTGTTGATTGCTGCAGGAAAAACCTTTCCGCCGTTGTAGTCAATGTGTTCTCCGATTATGTTGATTCGCGCAGGAGAAGAAAATATTTTTACAGGTATGTCTGATTTACCATAGATTTCTGTAAATGATTTTTCCAGTTCTTCTGTAATGCCGTTTAACATATTCACCGCCCTTTTTTTTGATACAGCATATTATAGCAGTGAAAGCGATTGTATGATATAGTTTTCTTACAGGAGAAAAAAATGCCGCATATAACAATTCAGATGTATCCGGGCCGTGATGATGAAACCAAGAAAAGACTTGCTGATGCAATCCTTGAAACTGCAAGCAGAACCCTTGAGCGCGGAAAGGAACACTTTTCTGTAAGCATCGTAGATGTTCCTCAGGAAGAATGGAAAGAAAAAGTTTACGATAAGGTCTTAAAGGACAGTAATACCTTTATTAAGCCCGGCTATTCAATGTAAGCCTTTTTTAATACAGGGCTACTTTCCAAAATTACGGCACTTGTGTAAAATAGAGTGCTATGAAAAATAAAGTCTATGTAATCGGCCACCGTAATCCTGACACCGACAGTGTTGTGGCTGCAGTGGCTTATGCGAAACTCAAAAATCTTACGGGCCATCCGGAATACATTGCCGCACGTGCAGGACATTTAAATCCGCAGACGGCATATATATTCCAGAAGTTTGGAATTCAGCGCCCGCTTTATATTTCTAATCTTGTTCCCAAAGTTGAATACTACATGCCCGAAGAATTCGAAACCGTTAACGAAAATGTAAGCGTGTGGGAAGCAATCGGCCGCATGGAAAAAACGGGACTTCGTGTTCTTCCTGTTGTGGATTCAGAAGGAAAGTACCTCTCACTTCTTCATTATTCAGGATTTGCTCAGGGAGTTCTGCGCATAATGAATCCGGAAAAGCGTAACAAGATTTCTACGAGCATTTCTTTAATTCAGAAAACTTTGAATGCACAGCCGGTTATTTTAAATCATGAAGCAGATAAAAACTTTAAGGCATTCATCCTTGTGGGCTCTTCCTCTGTTTCTACATTTAAGCAGCGCCTTGCTTCTCATGCAAGCGAAGACCTTGTTGCAATTGTAAGTGACCGTGAAGACATTCAGAGACTGTGCATCGAGAATAAAGTTAAGCTTATGATTTTAACAAGCGGTTTTTCTCTCGGAAAAGAACTGCGCGATCTTGCCGAAAAAAACGGAGTGTCTGTAATCATAAGTCCATATACAACAACACCGACTGCAATGCTCATCGGTTATTCAACTCCGGTTGCAGAAGTTGCGGATAAGGAAATTCTTCCGGTTCATAAAAATGATACTACTTCCAAGATTCACGGAATTCTCCGCAATGCACAGTGTAAATATCTTCCTGTAGTTGATGAAGAAAATCACGTTATAGGAATCATCTCTGAACATGACCTTCTTAAAGAACCGAATGTAAGTGTCGTTATGGTTGATCACAATGAACTTTCACAGGCGGTAGAAGATATTGATCAGTACAAGATTCTTGAAGTGATAGATCATCACAGAATCGGAACGCTTTCTACAAAATATCCGATTACCTTTATCAATAAACCCGTCGGTTCAACTGCAACTCTTATTACTCAGTTATACCGTGAAGAAAAAATGCCTATTCCAAAAGATATAGCTTCTCTTCTTTTGTGCGGAATCTTGAGTGATACTCTTGTTCTTCAGAGTGCAACCGTTACGGAAGTTGATAAAGAAACTGCAGAATATTTAAGCGACATTACGGATCTTGATATTAAGGAACTTGGAAAAGAGATTCTTCTTGCAGGCAGCCGCGTTTCCGGAAGAAGTGCCGACGAAATCATCAGGCAGGACATGAAGGAATACTCAGAAGGAAAAGCCGTTTATACAATCAGTCAGATCGAAGTTGGAAACCCCAAGGAAATTCTTGACCGCAAGGCAGACTTTCTTTCTGAACTCGAAATTGAACGCAGAAGCCGCAAGGGGCTTTTCAGCTGTCTTCTTGTTACGGACATTACAACCCTTTCGAGCGTGCTTCTTATGGAATGAGACAAGAACTTTACTCAGTTCATTAACTTTCCAAAGCAGGAAGAAAACGTTTACTTTCTGCAGGGAGTTGTTTCGAGAAAAAAACAGCTTGTGCCGCTTATAACGGAACAGGTGCTTAATTATTTAAAATAAAAAAAGATTTTTTTGTAATTTCTGACAGAACGCTTCAAGTATTTATATAGGAACCTCTGAAAAAATACAGTGGTTTCCTTAAAAAATACCTGGAGCGTTTTTTTTATGAAAGATGACGGTTTTAATTTTGAAGAAGATTTTGATGCTGATTTTTTTAAGCAGAAGGAATCTGGCAAAGAAGAGGATTTAATTGATGTGCCTCTTAAAGAAGAAAAGGTTTCGTCTGATGATTTTTTTTATGAACACGAAGACGAAAAAGCTGCCCTTTCTTCTTTCGGAATAAAATATCTTTTTCCGTGGCAGCGGATTGTAATTTCCAACATACTCATGTCTTCCCGTACGCAGGTTCAGAAATCAGAAAAAGCAGACGATGAGGCAGAGTCTGATGATGCTGTTTTTGCAGGAAGACAGATTGTGCTTCTTCCTACAGGGGCAGGAAAGTCGCTGTGTTTTTTAGTTCCGGCTCTTCTTTTAGACGGACCGACTCTTGTGCTGTATCCGCTTTTAGCGCTTATGTCGGATCAGAAACGCCGTATGGATGAAGGAGGGTTAAAAAGTGTTGTATTCCGCGGCGGCATGACGGAAGAAGAAAAGGAAGAAAATTTCCGTTCAATAAAAAATGGTGCAAAAGTTATTCTTGCAAATCCGGAAGTGCTTCAGAATAAAAGTCTTGTGCTCCGGTTAAAGGAATGTTCAATAAGTCACATTGCGATTGATGAAGCTCACTGTGTAAGCGAGTGGGGTGACAGCTTCCGGCCGGCTTACCTTACGCTTGGGGATATCATTAAGGAACTTGATGTAAAAACTGTCACGGCTTTTACTGCAACAGCTTCTCCTTCTGTTCTTTCGAGAGTTTCTGAAGTTCTTTTTGAAGGTAATGCTCATGTCGTTCGAAGTGACAGTGACAGACCGAATATTCTTTATAAAGTCGTTAATGCATGGTCAAAGAAACGTGCGGCTTTTTCTCTTGCCCTTACAGAAAAAAAGCCCCTTATTATTTTCTGCGGAACCCGTGCCTTAAGCGAAGATATGGCGCGTGAGCTCGGAGCTTTTATGGGATATGACCGCGTTAAGTATTATCATGCCGGTCTTGAAAAATCAGAAAAAGATAAAGTCGAAAAATGGTTTTATCCGAAAACAGATGCAGTCCTCTGCTGCACGTGCGCCTTCGGTATGGGTGTTGATAAAAAAGATATCCGTACGGTAATTCATTTAATGCCAAGTCCGACTGCAGAAAGTTACATTCAGGAGGCCGGTCGCGGCGGTCGTGACGGAAAAACTGCAACAGGAATTCTTTTGTGGAGCAGGGAAGATTCACAGGCTGCCCTTAAGTTTCCGGAAGGAAGCCGGGAAAGGGTAATGAGGGATTTTGCAGAGGCTAAGACCTGCAGACGTCAGGTACTTCTTGATGCGCTGGGCGGAGAAAAGGCTGCGTGTTCCGGCTGTGATGTGTGTACAAACGGCCGTCCTGCTTCTTTTGCATCGGATGCAGCTTATGTATATTCGTTTATACGAAAAAACAGAAAGTGCTTTAAAAAGGAAGAACTTATTTCTCTTCTGGTTGATGAATTTAACCGCAGGGAAAGAAAGCTCTGCGGTGTAAATGTCTGGAATGCTGATGATGTAGAAAAGATTCTGTTTCAGATGGAAAATGCCGGAATGATACGCACCTGTTCCTTTCCGTGGACAGGTCTTATTACGACCGGGTGTGCATCTTCTTTTGAAAAAAAGTTTATTATCCCTGTGCAGGAGGGTTTCCTTCGGCGGCAGCGGCTTCTCCGGGCTGTGCTGAATTCGAAGGTTTTGCGGCTTCCGTCTTTTTTGCGTTCTTCTTTGGCTTCGGAGGCTTCTTCCGGTACCTGATTACATAGTTTGCAAGTGCAGCCGATACAATCATTACGGCAAGTGCAATAATCACTTCTTTCTGGCATGCGACCGTTATACCGAGTTTAATCAGCTCAATAAGATTCATATATTTATTTTCGGAATAATACGCCCGTATGTCAAGGAGGTTTTGACTGTAACCTGCGCCTGTATAATTGAAGAGCCGGCTTTTTTCTGTTAGAATGGGCTTATGATTGGAATTGTTGATTACAACGCAGGAAACATTAAGAGTGTTCAGCGCTCGCTTGATTTTATAAAGGCGCCGTATATTGTTTCTAAAAATCCTCTTGAATTAAAAGATTCCGACAGAATTATTTTTCCAGGAGTCGGAGAAGCCCGCTATGCCATGGAGCAGCTTAAGAAGACAGGCTTTGATAATTTTTTAAAGGATAAAGTTTTAGAAAATGTTCCGGTTATGGGAATATGTCTTGGAAGCCAGATTGTTTTTGACTGGTCCGAAGAGGGAAATACAGAATGTCTTGGGCTTATCAGAGGAAAAATCAGGCATTTTGCTTCTGTCTGGAAAGAGCGTCATCCCGATGATGATGAACAGCGGGAATATTCAATGTTAAAAAATCAACTTAAGATTCCTCACATGGGCTGGAATGATGTAACTTTTACAAACGGCGGAAGTGAACTTTTGAGCGGAGTTCCGGATCACAGCGATTTTTATTTCGTTCACTCGTACGTGATTCAGCCGGAAAATCCCGAGGTCATAAAAGGCTATGCTGATTACGGAATGATGGTGCCGGCAGTCGTTCAGGAAAAGAACGTTACTGTGTTTCAGTTTCACCCGGAAAAGTCCGGAGAA
>JAGABO010000222.1 GCA_017614655.1 Treponema sp.
CGGAGTAAGGACAGGTTCATTACTCTTGAGCGTCTTTATTTTTTTAAGGTTATCTACAACCATTTTGATGTCCGGATTCTTCTGATCTTCGCGCAGGGCATCTTTTCTGCGTTCATTAAAGTTTCCGGTATTTAAAAGAAGACCGACAAGCACTCCGTTTTCGGCCTGATTTTTTTCTGTATAAGCTTCGTATTCTCCGTAAGTTTTTCCGTGGAAAGAAGCCGGTATGTCACTGATGATGATTCCCGTGTCTGCGTCGTCACTTATAAGCGCCTTAATTACATTGCTGTAGCCCATGCCGGAAGAAGCCGTTGCAAGAAGACTGTGTTCATAATTCTGGGTAAGAATGATTTCGTCGCAGTGAGCAAATTCAAGATGGCGGTAAAACTTTTCGTCTATAAGTTCTGCTGCAACGTAAATCTTAGGATTTAAGTTTTCCATGGTAAGAACGGCAAGAACCGTACGGCTGTCGATTTCCAGATCGGAATATTTTTTTGAACGGTCGCAGATTACAAGTGCACGTTCCGCTGTCATTACGTTTGCACGTTTTAAAGTTGCTTCATCAGAAAAATCACCGGAAACATAGTTCAGTTCCTTAAAGCGCGGCTGTGACCTTATCTGTTCAATCTGTTCAGCTGCATCATTTACCAGAACAATCATGTCGGGAGTAATATCGGGATTTGTGTTCAATACGCTGTCAAGAATTTTCTCGAAGCCGCTTCTCCATCCGCAGAGTAAAAAATGTCCTTTCATTTTCTTTAGTTTCCTTAAGCCTTTATTTTTTTTCATCTGAAGGTCCATGAAGTAAGACGCAAGTTTACCGGTTACCGCACTAAAAAGGAGCATACCGAGAACAAGAAGTATGAGTGCAGAAATTCGCCCCGGAATTGATTTAACGCAGTAATCAAAATATGCCGCAAAAACTGCAACCAGCGTAAACCACACGGAGTCTGTCATGGTTTCGATTCCGCTTTCTGTCTGAGTTTCTGTTTTAAAGACAACGAGGGTTGCAATCGTAATTATGATGAGTATTACAGTCCAGATATAAGTGAGCGGATTCTGAAGAATAAGTTTAAGGCTTCTTGCAAACTGCCTTAATCCCCTGCCGTTTTTCTTTTTGCTCATAGCAGAAATTATAACTTAAGGACACAAAAAAGTGAACACGGAATCACAGTCTGTAAATTCAAAAAAAAGACGGCTAAGAAGAACTGAATACACTCTTCCCAGCCGTCCGTCTTAAGTTATAAAAACTTTACTGGTAATTACTGATCTTAAACTTATGAAGTAAAGAAGTATTGGAATTATCTTCCGAAATCCAGATGTAACCGCGTTTTTTATCTATACAGATACCTTCCGGATTGCTTTCGCAGTGACTGCTCTTTATGTTATATGACTTAAGAAGAGTTTTACCGTCTCCGGTAAAGATGTAAATCTTAAACCTTTCTGAATCAAGAACCCAGAGCCAGTCGTTATCCTTATCGTAATCAAGGCCTGCAATTTCCTTGATATCGTTTGTTTCGCCGTTAGCTGCAGAACTGTTCTTAAGGCTTCTGTCAGAAATTACTTTTCCATCTTTTGTACAATGATAAAGTCTTGCATCTGTCTGAGTTCCGAAATACAGATCACCATCATACCATGCAATTCCTTCTATACCGCTGTTGTCATGAGAAGAAGTAAATGCATCAATCTGTTTTCTTCCGCTGCTGCTGTCGAAGTTATAACCGTACTCGTAATCTTCATTGTAGTAAAGTCTCCATCCGTTCCTTTCTGATGATTCAAGACCTATGTAAAGATCACCTGTATCAGGATCAACGGCAAGTCCTTCCATTTCATCCTTATAATTCCACTTGCGTGAGAATGAACCGTCAAACTTGATTCTGTAAAGTCCGCCGTTGTCATCTACACCCCAGAGGTATTCTTTGTTAAATGAAAGACAGATTCCTGAAAGTTCATTCAATCCGCTCAATGTATATGTTGTCTCATATTTAATAGTAGGAAAGCTTCCTGTTGACGGATTGTCACCGGAATTGCCTGCAGTCGGCTTAACACGGAATTCATCCGGCTTGCTCTTTAATAACCTTAAATCAGTAGTTGTTTCGAATTTACTAAGATCATCTGAGCTGAATGACTGTGCAACGTTAATATACTTTATTGCAACTACACTTCCCTTAACAAAGTTTCCGGTATATGTAAAACCGATTTCTTTAGTTTTTGTAGAAGTTGTTACTGTTACAGGATACCATCCGTCCCTTTCGCTGTCTCCGGTATCTTTTATGAATTCACCCAGATCTGTTGTCCATTTTGTGTATGGGCTTACACCGTCGCGTACATAAAACTTTGTTTTGTCCGGAAATATGTTATTACAGTTATAAGTGGTGTAAAATGTAATTACTGTTCCGGAAGCAAGTTCTTCCTTAAGCTTAAGCTTAAACTGAATTCTGTCTGTTGTTGAAGAATCTACAACTGCATAAATTCTGTCTCCGCTTCTTGCGAATTCGACTGCACGTGCTCCGAATGATGCATCTTCTGCAGCAACAGAAAGACTGTCACTACAACCGGTAAATAATCCTGCTGCCATTACAAGTGACGTCAGGACTGTTCCAAAACTTTTTTTGAGCATAATGCCCTCCTTAATAACTTTTGACCGTAGCTAGGTCGATTTTAGTGTCCGACCGAATTTTCAATTTGTCAAGAAAAAAAAATGTTATTTTCGCCACTATTTTACGGCACGACTGCACTAAGCCCGGTAATGCAAAGGTAGAAGAAAACCTTAAACTCTGCTATAATGTGCGCAATAAAAATCTGGAGTTTAGCATGACCGATCTTGAAATCGCACAGAAAAACGTGATGGTTCCCGTAACGGAAATCGCAGGGAAAATTGGTGTTCAGTCAAACGACCTTGAACTCTACGGCCAGTACAAGGCAAAGATTTCTTTTTCAAAATTAAAGGAGCTTCAGGCTAAAGCACTGGATCCGTCAAAACGCGGTAAACTCATTCTCGTAACTGCCATGACTCCGACAGCTGCAGGAGAGGGAAAATCAACAGTAACGATTGCACTCGGCGACGGACTTAATAAAATCGGAAAGAAAACCGTAATTGCACTCCGCGAGCCCTCTTTAGGTCCATGCTTCGGCGTAAAAGGCGGAGCATGCGGCGGAGGATACGCACAGGTTGTTCCGATGGAAGACATCAACCTTCACTTTACGGGCGACATTCATGCAATCACTGCTGCAAACAATTTAATGGCTGCCTTAATCGACAACCATCTTCAGCAGGGAAACACTCTCGGAATTGACCCGCGCACCATAAGCTGGAAGCGCTGCGTTGACTTAAATGACCGCGCTCTCAGAAACGTAATACTCGGA
>JAGABO010000223.1 GCA_017614655.1 Treponema sp.
CACAGAAAATAAGCGAATACGTTATTTTTTTAACGTCTGCAGTATCCTTTAAACCAAGATAATCACAGACATTCCAGCGGTACTGAACGGGGCTTTCTTCAAGAGTGCCGGCTGTAGTATTGTTGTCATGGGTGCCCGTATAAACGACACAATTTTCGTCCGTAAAGTTTTCCGGAAGATAAAGGTTACGTCCGCTTTCTTCGTTCCAGGGATTTTCGTTAAACGCAAACTGAAGAATCTTCATTCCGGGAAAACCGCATTCATCACGGAGCGCTTCGACTTTTTCTGTAATTACGCCCAGATCTTCTGCAATAATTTCTGCTTTCGGACAGGCTTTCTTTATGCAGTCAAAAAGTTCCTTTCCGGGTCCCTTAGTCCACTTACCGTTTACGGCAGTTTTTTCTCCATAAGGAACTTTCCAGTAAGCTTCAAAACCGCGGAAGTGATCTATGCGCACGATGTCAGTAAGGCTCATCATGTGCCTTATGCGGCTTATCCACCAGGAATAGCCGTCATCCTTCATTTTTTTCCAGTCGTAGAGCGGGTTTCCCCAGAGCTGTCCTGTTGCAGAAAAATAATCCGGCGGAACTCCGGCACAGCTTTTCTGCAGGAGGGTACGCTGGCAGACCTGAAAAAGCTTTCTGTTTGACCAGACGTCTGCACTGTCTCCTGCAACAAAAATCGGGATGTCACCGATGAAACTGATTCCGTTTTTCTTCGCATGCTTTTTTAATTTGGACCACTGCGTAAAAAAGAAAAACTGGACTGCCTTTATGCATTCAATTTCTTCGTGATGATTTTTTTCCCAAAGGACGAGGGCTTTCTCTTCGTGGCGGGCAAGTTCCCGAGGCCAGTAGGAGTTCCAGCGGGATGACTCTCCGTAAACTTTTTCTTCGGAAGCCTTTTTATCGTAGAAGTTTTTTATTGAAGTAAAAAGTGCAAAATCAGTAAGCCAGAAATCATTTTTCCTGCAGAATGACAAAAACGCATTCCTGTCTGAGCGGGATGCATTCCTTAAAAAATAAGAGGCACATTCGTAAAGGACGGGAAGTTTCCACCAGACGACGGAACCGTAGTCAACGCTGCCTTTTGCCTTTATGTAAGCCGGAACCTTTATCGCACGTTTTTCTGCCCAGCCGCATTCATGAAGGCTTTGAAGATCTATTAAAAGCGGATTTCCTGCAAAAGTAGAAAAGCTTGCATAGGGAGAGTCGCCGTAACCTGTAGGTCCCAGGGGAAGAACCTGCCATAATGTAAGGCCGGCTTTCTTTAACCAGTCGCAGAAAGCAAAGGCAGAACTGCCAAGAGTTCCGATGCCTTCTTTTGACGGAAGACTTGTTATATGAAGAAGGACGCCTGCCCTTCGCAGTTGATTTGATTTACGCATGCATAAAGTATAAAACAGAATTAAATATATTTAAACACAATAAAACACACAATAAAACATCTATATCATGGTACTATCACAGAAAATAAAAGCGTAAAGCCGCAGGCCGGGCGAAATTGGTTGTCGAACTGAGCGCTTACGCGCTTGTCATCGCCCGGAATGCGTTTTACGCTTTCATTTTCTGCTATCGTCCCATGATATAGCAGTTCTTATGAATTTTTCTCTTAGTACTTAGTATATATATTTACATAGCCCGAGGCGGCGCCGTACTGAACATCCTTAAAGATGCCGAACTTTGTACTGTAAAGGCCGTCTTTTGGGTTTCTGTCGATTACAACTCCGTTTCCAACCCAGATGAAAACGCTTTCGCTGTAAAAGCGGTTCTTAAGCTGCATTACAACAGAATCATCATCTTTTTTTGTAAGTGTAAACGGAATCGGGTTATACATGTCGTCGGTTACAAGGAAGTCATCATAAGAAACAAACTTGATTTCCTTTCCGAGATTCTGTTTTAAGTCTATTACATACTTACCTTCTCCCTTGTCTGTAACGTCAAAGAAGCTTTTCTGTGTTCCGGTAATAGAATCATAATCGTATGTACCTGCTCTAAATGAATCTCCGTCCTTTAAGAGGGAAACAATGTAATTCTGATTTTCCTGCGGGAAATAGCAGCTTACAAAAGGTCCGGAAGTGTCTTCGATGACTTCTGTATAAGAATCAGTGTAGCTCTGATGCGGAATATGTCCGTAAGTATTTGAAGGCATTGCTTCTGTAACGCCTTCTTCCATTGAAGGAACAGTTTTAATTACGCGGATTTTTGTTCCGGTTTCAAACTGAACCGGCTGAGTTTTGTAAACCTTATCATCCGGATAATAGGTAAAGGTTAAGGCTACATCATTCCATTCAGATTTTCCTTCTTCCCTTGTCTGAAGTCTGTACATTTTTCCAAGAACAGGAGCAACATTCATTTTTTCCATGGCAGAAGAACTGTTTCCTGAATACATATAGTAAGAAGCACTACCGGAAATAAGGGAGTATTTTCCATCATCTTCATAAACATAACAGTCAAAAACTTTTTTATAGTCAAGTTTCGGAGCAAAATCTTCTCCGTAGCTGTAAAGAAGAGACTCTGTCGGGGTATGTGAATCTCCGTATTTTTCACTAACCAGAATATAGCGGACAAGACTGTCTGTTTCTTCTCCACATCTTTCGTTTAAGTTTCCGTTTACAACAAAAGCACCGCTTACATCCTTAAGCTTTGTAGCATCAATAAATACTGCAATTGTGTTTAAATTAACCATCATTGTATTAACTTTAAATTCAACTGTAGTCGTAACATTTTGAGTTGAAGCATTTCCGGAAGAAACTGATTCTGTAAAATCAATCATTTCACAATCCAGCTGCATATTGCGGTTAGGAGAACCATATTCAAAATAAAGAGATTTAGAAACAATCCAGAAACTTACAGCTTCCTTTACAGATTCCCGGTTAAGGCGTGTATAGCTTTTTACGGTAAGAGTAATTTCTGTATCTAAAGCTGCCTGAGTAATAGTTGTAAGTTTATTTGCATCCGGGCCTTTTTGAAAATACTGTACACCGCCGTCTAGACTGAACTCTGCACATCGTGCTGTTTCATAGCCGGCTTCGGAACTTCCTGTTGAAGAAGTTGCAGTGGATTCCATAAAAGTAAAATCAGCAGAAGAAGAGCTAAAATCATCTCCCTTCCATACATCAC
>JAGABO010000025.1 GCA_017614655.1 Treponema sp.
GGGCGCGTCGGGCTTTTCCACCAGGCCTTCCATGCCCTCGTTCAGAGCCGCTGTAACGGCGTCGATCTGCGCCTGACTCAGGCCGGCGACGTCGATGCAGTTCTCTGCGCAGGGGACCTTTCCATGGAATACGTAGACTTTATAGTTTCTGCCCTGGGAAAACCTACATTTTTTGTTTTCGGAAATCACAACCTGGAAGAATTTCACTTTTACGAAAAAAACAACGATTCAATGAAAGAAGAGCAGACTCAGAATGTAGGTCACGGAGCAGATTACGTAAGCGGAAGGGTTCTGCGCCCCAGATACTTAAAATTTACGAATAAAGAAGGAAAAACAACCCCTCTTCTCATAGCAGGTGTTTCGGGAAGTTTAAGATACAACAACGGAAAATGCCAGTATACGGAAAGCCAGATGAAGCGTAAGCTTTTTAAGCTTTTACCGCAGCTTTTATGGAACAAAATACGCTACGGAAGGTATCTGGACATACTTCTTACGCATGCCTCTCCCCGTCACATTCACGACAGGGAAGACCAGTGTCACAAAGGCTTTGAATGCTTCAACACTTTTATGAAGAAATTCAAGCCTGCACTTCTGGTTCACGGGCACATTCATCTTTACGACCTTCAGGCACAGAGGGTCACGGAGGCCGGGCAGACTACGGTAGTAAACGCCTACAGCCGGGTTATAATCAATATGGAAGCAGATTTTAACGGAAAAGGAGAAAATTTTGTCAAAAACATTACTGTCAGTACAAACAGATGAAGATTTCTCCAAAGCAAGAAACAAGGCATTCTTTAATGAACTCCAGTCTCTTTTAAGCGGAGAAGAAGCAGTCCTCATATCATTTTCGGACATAAAAAAGCTCTTAAAGCCCAAAAACGAAGTATACAAGGGCATGCAGGTAATTCCCATCAACCTTATCGTAGGAAGCGAAGGCCGTTACAAGGACTTTGACAATCACTTTTTCCCGAAAAGCAACTTCCTTAAGAACCGCTGGGAACGCGTAGACATGGCACACCTTCAGGATATAGTACTTCCGCCCATAAGCCTCTATGAACTCGGGGGACTGTATTTTGTAAGGGACGGAAACCACCGCGTATCTGTAGCCAAAATGAAGGGAATTGAATACATTGATGCCGATGTCGTAAGTTTACAGAGCGAAATCAAGCTTAAACCCGGTTCTACGAAAGAAGACATGATAAAGCAGGTTATTTCCTACGAAAAACGGGTTTTTTACAACGAAACGCATTACGGAGACATTACGGACGACTGGCAGCTTGATTTTTCGTCTCCGGGACAGTACGACCTCATATATAACCACATTCTGATTCACAAATATTACATCAACATGGATAAAAAAGAAGAAATTCCCATGGATGAAGCTGTTCTTTCCTGGTACCAGAACGTTTATCTTCCGGTAATACAGGCTGTAAAAAAGCATAAAATACTTAAAAAGTTCAAGGGACGTACATCAAGCGACATTTATGTCTTCCTTATAAAGTACTGGGATGAACTCAAGCAGAAGTTCGGAGAATCGTTCAGTTTAGACGAAGCTGCCAGGGATTTTAAGCAGATTTACGGAAAATCCTCCCTCATAGGAAACATCAAAAATTTTCTTGCGCGCTTAAAAATGCGTAAGTCCTGATAATATTGGAGTTTTTGGAGTTTTTTATGCTGAATTCGGCTTTTCATGCCGATTATGAAACTTGACGGCATAAACTTTCAATGCTAGAATAAGTTCAAAACAAAGGGAGTATATTTTGATTTTAGATAAATCATTGGCTTACATACCGCTGTTCGCAGTGGCAGCACTTACGGCAGTAATATTTGTGCTTCTTTTTATCGTAAAAAAGCGCAAATCTGCAAGAGTCAGTTTCTTCACTTTTCTTTCTGACCTGATTATTTTCGGGGGAAGTACTGCATCAGGAATTCTCTGCATCAATAAGGTTGATTTTAGTGAATGCTTCGTTATCGTTATTCTGGCAGTTCTTGCGGCAGTCCTCTTTACAATTCCCTACCTTATGATTCTCTGCACCTTTGAACCGAAGAAAATAGAAAAACTTGTACCTAAATTTGTAAATAAGCGTGCAGATGCTCTTGCTCAGGCCTCACAGGATGCGGCACAGGCTGCTGCAAACGGAGCAGAAGAGCTTACAAACGACGACAGGAAGCTTCTGTCTATAAGCCGTTCTTTCATGAAGCAGGCAACTCTTTCGTATTCAGACGAAAACGGAACAAGTATTCTTCTTGACTATGTAAATAAAACCGTAAGGGAAGAAGTCAAGGCCGACGGAGGAGCTATCCTCATGGTCGATGATTTTGACGATGTAATTGCAGTTAAATCATTCGAAGGTGACTTTCCGCCGCCGTACAAGCTCCCGAGCGATATGCCGCACAAGCCGGTACGCGTTGCAACAAACTTTAAGTTTGCTTCTTTCCCCCTCCGCGACAATCTTTTCGGAGAAATTGCATCATCAGGAAAGCCGGAACTCATTACAAAACCGGAAATGGATGACCGCATTTATCAGAACGGACCGGAA
>JAGABO010000224.1 GCA_017614655.1 Treponema sp.
ACCTATTTCAAAATTCTCGTGGCTTCTTTCTGTCTGAGCTCCCCAGTATTTATCTGCAGGAACCTTTACTTCGCCCATCGAGTCATGTTCAATCTTATATTCCATAGTCTTTATCCTAGAATTCAATCTGCTTGATTACGTCTTTAAGACAGTCTGCACTGTGGCGGAGCTTTGCAACTTCGTCTTCCGGAAGAGGAGCTGCAATGTGTCCCTTGATTCCGTTGCATCCGATGATTGTCGGGATTGAAAGACATACATCGCTGATTCCGTATTCGCCGTTCATCATTGAAGTGATTGTAAGAACAGAGTCTGTGTCGTAGTTAAGGGCTTCGACCAGGTTTGCAGTTGTTACGGCAATTCCGTAGTTGGTGAATTTCTTTGCGTTGATGATGATTCCGCCTGATTTTCTGATGTAGTCTTCAACATCGTTTTTATCAAATTCAGGAAGCTTTCCGCCTGTAAAAGACTTTGCAAAGTTGTCTACAGGAATTGAACCGATGTTTGCAAGAGACCACGGAACAAAAGAAGAGTCTCCGTGTTCACCGAAAACGTAACCGTGAACGTTTGTAGCACCTACCTTGTAAGTTTCTGCAATGCGTGCGCGGAATCTTGCTGTATCAAGCATTGTACCTGTTCCGAAAATGTGGTTTGCAGGAATGCCGGAAGTCTTAACAAACTGATAGGTAAGGATATCAACCGGATTGGCAACAATTACATAAAGTGCATTTGGAGCGACTTTTGTGATGAGCGGAATAACAGACTTGGTAATGTTAACGTTTGTCTGTGTAAGGTCAAGACGTGACTGTCCCGGCTTTCTTCCGACTCCCGAAGTAAAAATAACAATATCAGAATCGCGTGCATCTTCATAATCGCCGTCGCGGATAGAAACAGGACCTACAAAAGGAGTTCCCTGGCGGATATCCATGGCTTCTCCCATTGCCTTTTCCTTAATGATGTCGATGATAACGATTTCTGAAGCGAGCTGCTTTAAAGAAAGGGAATAAGCTACGGTTGAACCAACCTGACCGGCTCCGATAATTGTAATTTTGTTAGCCATAAAAAAGTCTCCTGAATGTAAGGGGTTTGATTCCCCATAAAGTCGTGAAAAATCAATTAGTTTAATTATAATGTAAATGAAGAATATTGTTAAGAGTTAATATGTAAAATCCTGAGTTTTGCTGTTTCTAACCCTTTAAAAATACTGTTCTTGTGAAATTTTTAACAGAAAATTGTTTTTATTGTGAAAAGTATCACAGTAAAATTTTATTTTTGAAAACGTTTTCAAGTTGAAATTCTAAAATTTCCATGGTAAAATTAAGCAATTATATGAAGTTGTTTTTTCTGATGATGCTTGTCTTTTCCGGGGTGAGCCTCGTCTTATTTTCAGTTCTGGCCGTTAAGCTTAAGAACACGCTTACATCCTCTTTTGTTCTGCTGAACATTCTGGCAGTTTTTGTAATTACCATGTATGCGCTCACTTTGTTTCCTTTTAAGATGGAAGCGGGACTTTTTTTTGCAGGGGTGTTTTTTGCCGGACTGGACTGGCTTCTGTACTGTTTTTTCCGGTTTGTAATGGTTTTTACTCAGGAAAAAAAATCCCGGTACCTTCCTTTTATTAGATTCTTTTATATTACCGTAAGTTTTGTAGATACCGTTTCGATGGTGCTGAATACTTTTTTCAGGCATGCGTTTACAATTACGCCCGACATAGATTCAGACGGAAAATTTTTCTGCTGGATATATAAGTTCAACCTGGCATACGACATTCATCTTGTTTTCTGTTATCTGATTGTAGCTCACCTTATGATTTATCTTGTGCATAGGTCGCTTGTTTCTCCGAAGTTTTACCGCATAAAATATTTTCAGATTCTTTTTGCATTTGCATTTCTTATAGGGCTTAACGGTATCTTTATTCTTCTGGACTGGAAAATTGACGTTTCCGTAATCATCTATGTTTATATGGATATTTTTCTTTTTATGCTTGCTTTCTATTCCATACCGATGCACATAGAACGGAACATGAGGTTCATTGTTGCAAGCCAGATGGAAGGCTATATTGTCTGTTATGATGATGACGGCGGAATTTTCTATATGAACTCAAAAGCCCGGCATGTTCTGGAATCCCGTGCCGATATAAGGGACAAGGTAAGTGAGTTTCAGAATCAGTTTGTAATTTCATACGGAAAAGCTTCCAATTACTGTTCGTGGCAGTGTGAACTTGGAAATGAAGGAAAGAATGAAATCTGGTCATTTGATTTTAATGCACTTTCTGATGAAAAGGGAAAAATAATCGGAAGTGCACTTAAGTTCGAAGACTGTACGGATGAATTCAGGCGGGTGAGGCTTCAGCAGTATAATGCAACTCACGATCTTCTTACGGGGCTTTTAAACAGACAGTCTTTTTTCGAAACTGCACATGAAATATTAATAGAAAATCCTTTTGAACGCTTTATTCTCTGTGCAACAGATATAGAAAACTTTAAGCTTGTAAATGATCTTTTCGGTAAGGAACTGGGCGATAAAATTCTTAAGACTCAGGCTGCGGTTCTCTCGATGAATGTTTTTCCCAAATGCATCAAGGGCCGTATTTCCGGAGACAAATTTGCCTTCCTTATGCCGGAAGAATTATTTAATCCAAGAGCTATAGAGAAAAACCTGAACCGTATTCAGAACGAAATAAAAGACGTAGACTACCGTATAAAAATGTATCTTGGAGTTTACGAAGTAGAAGATCACTATGGAAGCGTTCAGGATATGTTTGACAAAGCAGTTCTTGCAATAAGCAGAATCCGCGGAAATTATACTAAGACGGTTTCTTATTATGATTCATCAATTATGGAAGAACTTGTTTACAGGCAGAATATTCTTAATGACTTCAGGCCGTCGCTTTCTGCCGGGGACTTCTGTATTTTTCTTCAGAGTCAGTTTAATACGGATAAAAAAATAATCGGCTGTGAAGCACTTGTCCGCTGGAATCACATGGACAAAGGTCTTCTTTCTCCGTCACAGTTTGTAAAGCCTCTGGAAGAGTCCGGCCTTATCTGGATGCTTGATGACTACATGTGGGAAAGTGCAGCCCGTCTTCTTTCGCAGTGGCAGAGAAACGGTATTGATTTCTATATTTCCGTAAATATTTCTCCGAAGGATTTTTATTACACGGATGTTTTAAAAAGATTCCGTGAGCTTATACAGAAGTATGAATTTAATCCGTCAAAACTTAATGTAGAAATTACGGAAACAGAATTCATAAATACAGGTTTAATGTATGCTTCGGTAATCAACGGACTTAAATCGCTTGGTATCTGCATTGAACTTGATGATTTTGGAAGCGGCTATTCATCATTTAAAACTCTCGAAGATTTTGAATTTGATGTTCTTAAAATCGACATGGAATTCCTGCGTGAGTGTGAAAACGAAGAAAAAGCGCACAGTATAATTTCGTCGGTAATTACAATGGCAAAGGAACTTGGAATAAAAGTGGTTACGGAAGGTGTAGAAGAAGAAAGCCAGTTTAATTATCTTAAGGAAGCCGGTGCCGATATTTTCCAGGGCTATTATTTTTCAAAACCCCTTTCGTTTATGGAATTCGAAAATACTTATGTTCATAAGGGCAGGGAGGTAAAAGCATGACTTTTGTATTTGCCATAGTTATACCTCTTTTCTTTCTGAGCATTTCGTTTGTACTTTACAAAACCGTACGTCATATAACTGAATACAAAATGCACTATGTAAGTCTTCTTCTGTTTGCTGTTGCTTCTGCAGTTGCATTTTCCATGTTTAAAGTCCTTACGGGAGAATTCGGTTCTTTTGTCTGGGCAGGGATTTATGAATTTTGCCAGACCTGGTTTCTGTATTTTCTTTTTGCTTTTTCTGCAGTTTACTGTTCGAGCAGATTTGCAAAAATCAGGGTAAGGATTCTGTTCATATTTCTTGCAATTGTTGACAGTATCATAATTCTTTTTAATTTTGCGCATCCTGTTTTCTTTACGGTGCAGAATTTTTTTATTGCTCCCGGAGTTTCTTCCTTTGTAATAGAGCCCGGATATCTTTTTTATGTACACTATACGTTCATAATGATCTTTATAATTACGTCGCTTATTATAAGCTGCGAACATTTTATAAAGACAGAATCGGTTAGAAAAATAAAGTATCTTTTCCTTTTTATTTTTCTTATACTGATGACGTTTGCCTATACTTTTGAACTTTTTGTTTTTAATCACGCATCCGTTTCAAGTCTGTTTACTTTTATTTCCGGCTTTTTCTGTTACCTTTCCGGTTTCCGTGTTCCAAGATACATTACTTCAAAAATCATAAGTTATGTTCAGGAAAATTCCAACGATGCAATCATCTGTTTTGATATTGCAGGTCACATTGTGTTTAAGAATTCCCAGGCAGACAGAATTATAAACGGTAAGAAGTTTCCTAAAAGATTTTCTCCTGAGTTTCTGTTTGATTTTTTCAGGCAGAACTGGTCAAAGGATATGGAGTCGGCTGAATGGACTTGTCTTCTTGAGCTTGATTCAAAAATTTCCTGGTTTGACGTAAGTTATCGTAAAGTTTATAAGATTGATGAATTTATCGGCTCGTTCTTTAAGTTCAGGGATGTAACTGTCATTCATGATGAACGAGAAGAACAGAAGTACAATGCTTCTCATGATCCGCTTACCGGCATTCTTAACCGGAACGGTTTTCTGGAAGAAGTAGACCGTGTTGTTGCCGAAAATCCTTTCTGTTCCTATGTGATGGTCTGTTCAAATATAAAGGACTTTAAACTCATTAACAGCATTTTCGGAAAGGAAGCAGGAAACCGTGTTCTTGTAAAGATAGCAGATCTTCTTAAAAAAAATGCGCATAAAACTTCGATTTACGGACGCATAAGTGATGATAAGTTTGCACTTCTTGCAGAAAAAGAAAGTTTTACGGAAGATATTTTTTATCAGAAACTGGATAAAATTCAGCTTGTAATCGAAAATCCCGTTTACCGCATTACGTTCAAGATTGGAATCTATGAGTTTAAGGGAACTTCCGAGAGTGCAGAAATCCTTATCGATAAAGCCGTTCTTGCATTAAAGACAGAAAAATCTCCGTCTATGTTTTCGTATTTTGACAGAAAACTTATGGAACAGATTGTTAAGGAAAAGTATCTGCTTAACACTTTTGAAAATCAGCTTATGCAGAAAAAGTTTTCTCTTGTCTTTAAGCCCGTTTCTTCCCGCGATGGTAAGATAAAGGGTGCAAAATGTTCTGCGCTCTGGAATGATCAGAAAGAAAAATTCAGTACTACATTTGTTGTAAACACTCTGGATAAAACAGGTCTTATTTACAAACTTGATTCTGCTGTCTGGGAAGAAGCGTTCCGCACTCTTTCTGCAAGAAAAGATCTTCCGGAAGATTTTTTTGTAAATCTTCATATTTCGGAAAAAGATTTTTACTACATGGATGTTCCTCCGTTTTTTGCAGAACTTTCAAGCCGCTACGGTGTAAGTCCTTCCATGGTGAATATTGGCGTACCCGAAAAAATACTCAGCAAAAACTTCGAAAAAATTTCAGAAAACTGTCTTGCATTAAAAAAGGCAGGCTTCCGTATTTTAATAGAAGATTTTGGAAGTGATTATTCATCTTTAAACATGCTTAAAAACTTTAGTGCAGATATTATCGAAGTTGATGTGCGCTATTTCTATGAAAACGGTAACGGTAAAAAAGCTTCGGTTATCTTAAAGTCTGTTGCGCGTCTTGCTCAGAGTCTTGGAATGACGGTTATTTTCTCCGGAGTTGCAAATGATGAACTTCTTTCCCTTACCGATGCTTCCGGAAATGTGTTTTTTGACGGCGAGTATTTTTCAAGACCAGTCTCTTTTGAAAAACTCGAAAAAACGTTTGCATCAGGAAGACAGTAAATCCGCTTGCATAAGAATGTATGAATTCTTATAATGCCCTTTATGATAGTTATGAAATTCGGCGGCTCAAGCGTTGCCAATGCTGAGCGTATCCGCCATGTTGCTTCAATAATTCAGGCTTATAAAGAAAGCCGTCCTGTTGTCGTTTTGAGTGCAATGGGAGACACAACCGATCATCTTCTCGAAGCTGCAGATGAAGCTGTTAAAGGAAAGGTTGATATCGAAAAAGTAGAAAAGCTTCACTATGAAACAGCAAAAGCTCTTGCCGTTGAAGTTCCCGAAATAAAACTTCTTCTTGATGAACTCAAGACTCTCCTTACGGGAATCAGCATGCTTCATGAGCTTACGAAGCGCACCCGCGATTATCTTGTTTCATTTGGCGAAAGAATGAGCGTGCGCATGATGGCAGCTTTCCTTAAAAAAGAGGGTACTCCAGTAAAATTTTATGATGCGTGGGATATCGGCATGGTAAGTGACTCTAACTACATGGCTGCAGAACTTCTTGATGAAGTCTGGGAAAACATTCCTTCGCACCTTAATGATTATAAAAACGGAAAGACAGACGAGATTCCGGTTGTAACAGGCTTCCTTGCACAGGACAGAAACGGAATCATTACAACCCTGGGCCGCGGTGGAAGTGATCTTTCTGCAACAATGATTGGTGCTGCCATGGGCGCAGAAGAGATTCAGACATGGAAAGACGTAGACGGAATTTTAACCAGTGATCCGCGTATCGTAAGTGATGCCCGCACCGTAAGCGAAGTAACTTATGAAGAGGCACAGGAGCTTGCAATGTTCGGTTCTCAGGTGCTTCATCCGCGCAGTATGATTCCCTGCCGTAAGACAGGAACTCCGGTACGCGTAAAAAACAGCTACAACATTAAGTCTGCCGGTTCAATCATCGTAGAAAAACATTCAGGAAAAACTCCTCTTGTTACGGCAATTACCACAATCAAGGATGTTACGATTATTGATATCGAAAGTTCGCGCATGCTTGGAGCTTCCGGTTTCTTAGCACACGTGTTCAATCAGTTCCTTAAGTGGAACATCAGCGTAGACGTTATTGCAACAAGCCAGGTATCGGTTTCCCTTACAGTAAGTTCAAAAATTGATTTAACCGGCGTAATCGAGGACTTAAAGCGTGTAGCAGATGTTACCGTAAAAAAAGACAAGGCTATCGTTACCGTAATCTGTGACGCCTTAAGGTCAAGCAGCATTCTTGCAAAGAGTTTTGCAGCTTTGAGTTCAGAAGGAATTAACGTTCAGATGATTTCTCAGGGTGCAAGCAAGGTAAACATAAGCATGCTCGTAGATTCAAACCAGGCAGCTTCTACAGTGCAGATTCTGCATAAAGCCCTCTTCGGCTGCTGAAATATTAACTTAAGATAAAAAAAGCCGTGGCAGTTTGAGGTTCTCAAAACTACCACGGCTTTTTTATAAGGTGGTTTCGAGAGCCTCAACCACCGCAATTTATCAAATTACTTCTGTGCCAGGATAGCAATTCCCGGAAGTGTCTTTCCTTCGAGGAACTCGAGAGAAGCTCCGCCACCGGTAGAAACGTGGCTCATCTTGTCTGCAAGGTTGAACTTGTTAACGGCAGCAACAGAGTCACCGCCACCAACTACAGTCATTGCACCCTTTGCTGTTGCTTCTGCAACGAGGCGTGCTACGGCTTCGGTTCCCTTTGCAAAGTTTTCGAACTCGAATACACCAACCGGTCCGTTCCATACGATAGACTTAGAAGCAAGAATAGCGTTCTTGTAAAGTTCAACAGTCTTAGGACCGACATCCATACCCATAAGGTTTTCCGGAAGATCAACTGCATCAACTGCAACCGGATCCTTGTCTGCAAATTCTGCACCGCCTACATGGTCAACCGGGAGAAGAATCTTTACGCCGGCTTTTTCAGCCTTTGCAAGAAGATCCTTTGCTGTATCAAGGAAGTCATCTTCAACAAGTGACTTACCGATAGCGTGTCCCTGTGCCTTGAGGAATGTATAAGCCATACCGCCGCCGACGATGAGTGTAGAAGCGTTCTTCATAAGGCTTTCGAGAACGGCGATCTTTGAAGAAACCTTTGCACCACCGATGATTGCAGTCATTGGTTTTTCCGGGTTTGTTACCATCGGCTGGATGTATTTAACTTCCTTTTCCATAAGGAAGCCGCCGACTGAAGGAACAGGCATGAATTTTGCGATGGAAGCTGTAGAAGCCTGATCGCGGTGAGCAGTTCCGAATGCATCGTTTACGAAGATGTCTCC
>JAGABO010000225.1 GCA_017614655.1 Treponema sp.
ATGGAACTCGTTAGGGGTAACATTTAAATTCGCCTTACTTTCAATTCCAATTGGAATCGTCTGCGGATTCCTTCTTGCCTACATCCTTAATATGAAAGTAAAAGGAATGAAGGCCTGGCGTACTCTTTATTATCTTCCTTCCCTTATTTCGGGAGTTGTTATTGCCATGTTGTGGCGCGGACTCTTCGATGACCAGTACGGAGTCATAAACTATGTAATCAGACAGATCGGCGGCAATGCTCCAAAGTGGCTGCTTGATCCTAAATATACCCTCTACTGCTTCCTTTTCCTTTCTGTATGGAGTTGCGGAGGCGGTATGATTATTTACCTTTCCGGACTTCAGGGAATTCCAACAGAACTTTACGAAGCTGCAGAACTTGACGGATGTTCAAAATTCAAGCAGCTGATTCACGTTACAATTCCTCAGATGACACCGATTTTCTTCTATAACCTCATCATGGGTATCATCGGTTCATTCCAGTACTTTGCAGAACCAATGGTTCTTACAAAGGGAGGACCTGCTCACTCAACAGAATTCTTTAACCTTTACCTGTACAACAATGCCTTTAAGTTCCAGAAAATGGGATACGCTTCGGCTCTGGCATGGGTACTTTTCGTAATCATTCTTATCCTTACGCTTCTGGTATTCAAGAGTTCAGACATGTGGGTATTCTATGACAGCGAGGTAAAGAAATGAGTACAATAAAGAGCCTTGAAGCTAAGCGCAAGACAATTGCCCTTGCAATTCTTATTCTTGGAAGTGTCTTTGTTCTTTACCCGGTTGCAAACATGCTCTGTGGTTCAGTTTCATCAAAGACTGTTATCAAGACAGTTCCTTCTTCTCTTATTCCTCTCGAAGGAAAGACAGTTTCTATTCCGGAATTCGGAACCGAACCTCTCTTTGTTTACAACATGGATGTAAACGGAGAAAAGATGGAAGTTGCTCTTGTAGACAAAAACCCTGCTGAAGAGGAATATGCACAGAAAAGCACTGGAAGAGAAAATGAACCGGATAAGAAATGGAAGTATGTAAATCCAAATGATACTTCAGAACAGTATTATCTTCGTCCTGCAAAGCCGGATGACCGTGCAAGATCTATAAGATTCAACTGGGTAAACTACTCTGATGCACTTAAGAAAGCAAACTTCGCCCGCTACATCATCAACACGCTTATCATTCTGTTTATTGCTACAGGCGGTGCCGTTCTTTCTGCAACACTCGTTGCTTACGGATTCGGACGTTTCCACTTTAAGGGAAGAAACGTTCTGTTCATCATTCTTCTTTCTACAATGATGCTTCCGTCGCAGGTTACTCTTATTCCTAGCTTTATCATGTACAAGTGGCTCGGATGGTATAACACATACCTCCCGCTTACTGTTCCTGCATTCTTCGCCGTAAGTGCCATGAACGTCTTCCTTATCCGCCAGTTTATGCTTGGTCTTCCTCTCGAACTTGATGAAGCTGCAAAGATTGACGGCTGCGGACCGATTAAGATTCTCTGGTACGTAATTGTTCCTCAGTCAAAGCCGGTTATTCTTACAATCAGCCTTACAACTGCAATCTTCTGGTGGAACGATTTCTACTACGCACTCATCTATCTCCAGGATAAGACAAAGTACACTGTTGCTCTCGGACTTCAGTCATTCAACGCACTTTACTTTAACAACAGCGGACTTATGGGTGCAGCGACAGTCATGGTTATGATTCCGCCGCTTGTAATCTTCTTTATCTTCCAGAAGTACTTTATCCAGGGTACCGTTATCTCGGGAGTTAAGGGATAATATTTATGTATGGAGTCAAGCTTTATGCAGTTCCAGAAAATCTGGATGCCACAATAGAACTCTGGCACCGGCTGAAGTTCGACACCCTGTTTATAGGACAGGGCTGCAAGAACGATTCAGCATTTCTGGAACGGCTCCAGCATGAAGGCTTTTTCGTTAACCTTGTTGAACCGGTCTTCCTGCCCGGCGATGACGTGCAGGTTAGCGACAGCCTTCTTTCTGTAACAAAAGACGGCTTACCCGCAAGAGATACCTGGGTAAGATTTATCTGCCCGTCCAACGAAGAATGGCTTTCTTCTTTTTACAGCCGTTTAGAATCCGATGCAAAATTAAATATTTCCAGTTTAAGCCTTGACTTCATAAGGTTTTTTCAGTTCTGGGAAGTTATTAATCCGGAAGATAATTCAGTAAAATTAACGGAAACCTGTTTCTGCCCCAAGTGTACGGAACAGAGAAAAAAGTTTTCAAGTGATGAAGAATGGCGCGTTTCGGTTATCAATTCCGTTGCAGAAAAAAGCCGTGAAATCATCAGAAAAACTGATGCAGGAAAAAAGATGGGACTTCATACGGTTCCATGGAAAAAGTCAACTTTTGACGGAGCTGCAAGAAGGGTTCTCGGACAGGATCTGGAAGCTCTTTCGAAGTATGTAGACTTTTTTACACCGATGACGTATCACCACATGATGGGAACAAAAGTTTCCTATATCGGTGAACTTCTCGAAGATTTTTATTCACGCACTGATTCAAAAATACCAATCATTCCTTCGGTTCAGTTAAAAAAATACTATCGCGAGGAAGACATATCAATTCAGGAAAATCTTGAAACTATTAAAACAGGCCTTCAGTATGGAAAAAACAATCTCGTATTTTTCCAGTGGAAGGATATTGAACAGAACAAGGAAATCACCGCGCTTCTCGAAAGCTTTGCGGAAACTATAGACAAATAAGGAGACACAAATGAAAGCACTTAAAGGAAAAGGCCGGGTTATTCTTCCGGCTTTAATGGCTTTGAGCCTTGCTGTTACGGGCATTTCGTGCTCAAATAAAAAAGCAGGACTCCCGGAAAAAACAGTACCGGTCAGCTTTGCAGGCTGCCGCTGCTCTGTTTATGGAATCAGACCTTTCCCTACTCAGGATGAATGGTTCAAGTATGTAGAAAAGATTGCCGAGCAGTTCCCTGGAAGTGCTCCTTCATTTGTATGGATCGTAGGTTCCATCGAAGGAAACGGTACTGCAAAGAGCTGTATCATCAACTTCCCACTTGATAAGCCTATTGCCGGCGTAAATTCGTTCCCTGTAGATCAGAACGAAGAATTCCTTACAGAATGTGATAAGAGAGGCTATAAAGTATGGCTTCAGGTTGAACCGGGTGACTGTGATCTCGTAGAACTTGCACGCCAGACAATGAAGCGCTACAAAAAACATTCAAGCGTAATGGGCTTTGGTGTTGACGTTGAATGGCACAAGCCGGGCGGAACAGACGGATTCGGAAGTCCCCTTACAGACGAACTTGCAGAAGCTGTTGATAAGGCTGTAAAAGCAGCAGATCCTTCGTTCAGCGTATTTGTTAAGCACTGGGATATGGACTGGCTTCCGCCGACATATCGAGGTGTAAACAACGACATGATTTTCGTTGACGACAGCCAGCAGCACGGAAGTCTTGAATCAATGAAGAATACTTTTGACGGATGGGCACAGTACTATGCTCCAAACCCTGTAATCTTCCAGATCGGATATGAATCAGACATCAAAATCTGGAACCCGATGGAAAATCCAGTTGCAGAACTTGGTAATCTTCTTGCAGAAGGATGTGAAGACGGTCAGCACTGTGGTATCGTTTGGGTAGACTTTTCCCTTAAAAAGGTCATGAAGAAGCTTAAATGAAAAGAGTTATAAACATACTTAAAAAACTTGCTGTTTTCTCCTGTGCCCTTGCTGTGGCAGCTTCCTTTATCTCCTGCGAAGAAAAAACAGCTGGAACCGGCTATGCTGAATGGGCAGGTGTAAGATGCTCTCCTTATGGATGGGGTAAAAATAATTATCCGTCTGCTTCAAAATTGAAGAAATATGTTAAAAAGATGCAGTCTTTTTACAATAAGGATGAGGATACTGCTTCCAGAGGAGTTGTAGTTCTTATTGTAGGTTCTGTATCTGGGAATAGTAAATACTCGTGTCAACTTGGTTTTCCGAATGAATATCCGGAAGGTCATGAAAAAGCGGGGCAGAAAATTGAATCGTTTTCTTCCGGTGTATACAATGCTACTTTTGAGAATTCAGACAGATA
>JAGABO010000226.1 GCA_017614655.1 Treponema sp.
AACGTGTTTTTGCCCCCGGAACAGATTTTGAAAAGCTGCTTAAAGAAAAAAAAGTTCCGCTTTATACTCTTGAAACAGGAATGCCGCTTTGCGAAACAGACATGGTAGGTTTTTCCATAGGCTATGAACTTGGAATTACGGAAGTTCTTGCCATGCTCGAAACAGGGGGTATTCCGCTTCTTGCATCCGAAAGAAAAGAAACCGATCCAATTATAATGGCGGGCGGCTGCGGAGTTACAAACCCGCTTCCTTTTTCTCTTTTCTTTGATGCCGTTTTTATCGGGGAGGCAGAAGACGGACTTTTTGACACCGTAAAAGAGCTTAAAGACCTTAAAAACCGCGGTGCATCACGAAAAGAAAAACTCGACCTCATAAAAGAAAAATCTTTCTTCTGGATGCCCGGAAAAGAAAAAACAGCCTTCAGGGCAGTGCAGGGGAACTTCGGAAAGGTTCCGTCTGTACCCTCGTGTTTTCCGCTTCCATCATCAAAACCGGTTCAGAATCATGGAGTTGTAGAAATCATGAGAGGCTGTCCCAATGGCTGCCGGTTCTGCCACGCAGGAATTTACTACAGGCCGTCACGGATAAAAAACATAAAGTACATAATTGAAGAAACAGACCGCCTGATTTTTGAATGCGGTTATAATGAAATAAGCCTTAATTCCTTAAGCAGTGCGGATTTTCCGGATGTAGCAGGGCTTCTGGATCTTTTAAATGAACGCTACAGGGGAATGAATGTTTCGTTCCAGCTTCCGTCCCTTAAGGTAAACAGCATGAGCCTTGATCTATTGGAAAAGCTTTCTACGGTAAGAAAATCAGGGCTTACTTTCGCAGTCGAAACCCCCGATGAACTGTGGCAGTTAAGCCTTAACAAGGAAGTGTACGCCCAGCATCTGGAAGAAGTAATCCTTGAAGCAAAAAGGCGAGGGTGGAGCAGTGCAAAGTTTTACTTTATGGTAGGACTACCGCTCGGAGACTATTTTGGGGGTACAGATGAAAAGAAAGAAGAAGAAGTTATTACAGACTTTCTTCTTGAACTTCAGGCTAAAACACGGATTCAGTGCAATGTAAATGTCGGTGTTTTTATTCCAAAGCCGCATACTGCATATCAGTGGGTAAGACAGATAACACCGGAAAAAGCCGAAGAAAAAATTGAATACATAAAATCAAGACTTCCACGCGGGAAGTTCAAGATGGGGCGTCATAATTTTTCTGCAACAACTCTTGAAGGACTTTTAAGCCGCGGAGACGAAAGGGCTTCTAAAGTAATACTTTCTGCGTATAAAAAAGGCGTACGCTTTGATGCGTGGGACGATAAACTTAAAGAAAACTTTCATCTGTGGGAAGAAGCTTTTAACGAAGCAGATTATGACGTAAAAGGATGGATTTACAGACAGTGGTCCACAGAAGAAAAACTTCCTTGGGAAAAAGTAAGCCTTGGAGTACCGACAGCATTTTTTAAGAAAGAATGGCAGAAATCACAGGAACACCTTCTAACACAGAAGTGTACCCCAGACTGTACCCATAGATGCGGCATCTGTAACGGAAAAGATGTTGCCGTAAGAAAACCGGAAGATAAAGAAAGTGTCTTAAATAGTATAAAAAACAACACAATTACACCTCCTGAACGCCGTCCTGAATGCAACATTCCCGTTCTCTATAGGGTTATTTTCTCTTTTACGCGTACAGACGGCGGTGAATATTCGGCATATCTTTCCCAGCTAGATATCTTCTACAGAGCTCTTGTAATGAGCCGGCTTCCGGTTGTTTTTTCCAGCGGATTTAACCCGCTTCCCCGTCTTGAATTCGTTTCGCCCATGAGCATAGGAATTACATCACTGGAAGAAATTGCAAGCTGCTGCCTTTATGAAGACACATCTAAGGAAAGTTTTATAAAGGCCTTAAATGATTCACTTCCGTCGCTTTTTAAGGTTACAGATGCCTTTATTTTCCCCGTTACAAACATGAGAAAACGTGAATCCCTTGCACAAAGCCTCTGGGGAGCTGAATACGAATATACGTTCAAAAATGAACGTAATGCAGCCCTTCTTGTTCAGGATAAAGACTTTAAGGCTCTTTTTAACAACAATGATAACAGCTTTGAACAGAGCGGCTGTAAACTAAAACTGAGGGTTTCTCCAAGTGACAAAAAAGTCCGCTCAATCTATGAAGAAAAAACCGGTCATAAATGGTACGAAGATTTCTTTGTTACAAAAACAAAAACCCTTTCAAACAACAAAGTCACAGGCTGGACTGCAGAAGATGAAATCAAATGGCGTACGCACTCTTCTGATCCGGAAACAGTAAAAGAAACTACTGATGAGCTCAAAACAGAACCATGCTCCTATTTTGAGCTTTACAAAAAAATTGCAGAAATTAACCTTAAGCTTATGGAAGCAAGAAAGAGCTTTAGAGAATAAGAATCCCATGAACTAATAAAAAAGGCACTAAAAAGGAATATCACTAACTTAATATAACATATATTCTGTCTACCAATATATAAAATTAATATTGTTAAATTATATGTAAGCGTCGTAAGCGTCAATTTATCGCCCTTTCAGGCTATTGAGACCGCTGAAACATCAGTTGAGGCCATGCTGTTATTGCATATTTAAGTGCCTGCCCGAACTTAAAAGATTCCGGGACTGTATGTCTGGTTTCAATCATCCAGTTATAGAACTCATCCATAATCGGCTTAATGATTTCCCGACGTTTGGCAAGAAACTCTGCATCAGGAAGGTTATTCTCTCTCAGACGGTTTTCTTCATAATACATCTGCTGGATATATTTTATAGCTTTTGCTGCACCTTTTGATTTCCCGTTGAGTAATGCACTTGAAGCCCTTAATAAATGGCTTTATGTATTTAGAACTCCGGCTTTCAAAATACCTGTATAGTACAAGTTTCCTGTCTTTTGGTCCGCCATGAGCAAGCCAGATGTAGGATTTCTTGCGTTCCTTGTTTCCGTTTTTGAATTATTGTCAGATTTGAGGTTCTTTATTTCTTCATCTTTTTGTTTCAGCTCTTCTTTCTGCTGATTAATCGTAAATAACTGCAGATTAATTTTTTCTTC
>JAGABO010000227.1 GCA_017614655.1 Treponema sp.
GTTATTACCCATGATCGTGTATTTGAGTTTTTTATCAGTACCCATTTAACATACAACCATGTTTCCGGTATTAATGCCGACGCGCGAATGAAGGAAAAATTTTTCACCCGTCTTTGGATTTACAGGAAGAACATCTGCATTTTCCGTATTAAACTTTTTCTCTGCTTCAAGCATGCGGACTGCAGCAACACAGGCATTAAAGGCATTATTTTTATCTGGAATCGGAGCTCCAAAGAACGAAACGATTTCATCACCGACGTATTTATCGATTGTTCCCTTGTTATCCATAATGGCATCACTTAAAGCACCAAGGTACTGGTTAAGAATACGGACAAGACGTTCAGCACCGCGGGATGCACCGAGAGCTTCTACTTCTGCCCTGCTCTTTCTCTGATCTTCTGGAAGTGCATTATTTTCTTCGACGGCGTTTTTCATTTCTTCATTATTGATGACTTCCGTAAAACCGGAGAAAGTTTTTACATCAGAAAAGAGGGCTGTAAGTTCTTCACTTTTTCCACCCAAACGTGCAACATCAGGATTTTTGATAATCTGATCAACAACGGCAGGTGCTACATAAGAACCGAATGTCGTTGTAAGGAATTTTTTATCACCGTTAACAGCTGCAAAGTTAATTCCAAAGTTACAGATATAAATCAGAACAGAATACAAAACCGGAAGAAGAATCGGAATATAAATTCTAAAGAAAATCATAAGGGAAGCAAGTGTAAGAGCCGGAATAATTACAAAAAGAAGTGCAAATATATTTTTTCTTCCATGTGATTTATTTCTGGAAAGATAAAGAACAACAAAAATACAGAGCAGAACGATTCCAAAACCGATGAAGACAGAATATTCAGAAATGAATTTTCCGCTCAGGATTGTGTTAAGGACATTTGCGTGAGTTCCAAGGTTTGCATAACGTTTTTCGTACGGAGTGGCACCAAGATCTGTACTGGAAGTTGCACTGTTTCCGATAAAGCAGAATTTTCCCTCGAGCTGAGTTTTAAGTGCAGAATATGAAGAACAGTAGCTTTCTACATGAGAACAGAAAGCAGCGATATCTTCGTTTTCAAATGCAGGAACCGTCTTAAAATATTCAGCAGTTTTAAGTGCAGAATCAAAGAAGGCCGCTCTTTCAGAAAAATACTTTTCGTAATCTTCTTCCGTAAGACCGCCTCCTCTGCGTCCTTTTTTAAGCGGGACATTTGCACTGTCAAAACCTGCACACTTGATAAGTAACAAAGACTTAAGTTTTTCCAATGCAGAATGAACTGAACTAAGGGTTTCTATTGCAGCACTTTCTTCGGGAGAAAACGAATTCATCTGTGCTACAATTTTTTTAAGGTCTTTTGAAATTCTGTATTCTGCGTTGTAAAAATCGTAGATGTAGTAAACAGGAATATGAGAGAAACTGTTGTTGTATGTATTATGCGACCAGTTAAGGATCATGCATCCGTTTCTGTCCAGCGGAATCTCCATGTTCGAAGGTTCCTTTCCGGGAAACTTAACGTCATAAAGCACAAGGGAAGAAGGCTTTCTTTCTATTTTTGTTACACCGGAATTCCTTACAAAAGGCGAGAACGCAAGCTGAAGGGCAAAAGTCCCGTCCAGATCATTCAGAAGTTCAACTCTGCGGCGGACACCGTCTCTGTCTACAACAACATTTGTAAATCCAAGACCCTTTGCATGACTTGAAATAGAATGAAGTGCCGGAACAAAACCTTTTTCAGAAGAACCGCTTTCTTCTTTTAATACAATCTCGTTGTATTTTTTTATCATGCCGTTTTCATCAATAACATTCGGAAAAAGGAAACGGGTACGAACATATTCAACATCTTCTTCCGGAGTCTCTATACCGATGTTACGAAGATTTACGGTAAGAAAAGCATTGTCAAAAAACTGAATTGACTTAGCAAATTCATCATCATAATTAAGCTTCATTCCCTGAGTTATGCGCTTTTTTGATTCATAAACGTAATCATTAAGAAGGACATTCGTAATTTCATCTGAAAGCTCGGCAGGCTTTACAGAACGGACAGCTTCCGGAATTGCACCGACATTTTCGATTACGCCGGACTCGAGTCTGTTAAACTCTTCATCAACTATTTCTGTAAGATCTTCATCAACGGCAAGCGAAGAAGGGCTTACATACTCAATATCGAATACGGCAGTCTTTGCACCAAACTCTTTAAGTCGGAAAAGAACTTCGCTCAAAATGTTTCTCTGCCATGGCCACGAACCTATGTAGGAAAGCGAATCATCATCAACTTCAACAAAAACAATACTGTCATCTTCTGCCGGAGATTCCTGCATTTTAAGTTCAAAGTCAAAAGCTCTGTACTCAACGGTATCAAATAAATTCAGTTTCGCAAAAAGCGTAAAGAATGCCGACAATAAAACTATACAAACAGCAAGTTTATTCTTTTTTATTAAATTCATAAATGAAAAACTTCTCATGACAAACATTATATATTTATGTATAATATAAGGAAAGAGAAAGTTTTGGAAATTTTATTCCGGCTTTTTTTTATTTTACATATATGGGAGTCTATATGAAAAAAGTATCAGCTTTTATTCTTGCGGCATTACTTTTTGTTCCGGCTGTATTCGGACAGTCAGCAGACAAAATGACAGATGTCCTTAAAAGCGGCGAAGTAACATTAGGTCAGGCATGTTATTTTTTCGCAACCGCATCAGAAAACGTTAAGGACAATATTTCTTACGAAAAGGCACTCGAATACTTTAAGGAACGTTCTGTCATCGACAGTTCATGCAGCGAAAACGACAAGGCCTCTTTAGGTTCCCTTGCCCTTCTTGCAAATGACGTTTTTAATATTCAGGGTTCACTCTGTCTTTCTCTCTTCAAAACAGGAAGATACGCATACAGGCAGATGAAGGCAGACGGTGTTTTCTCCAGATATGATGATCCGGCTCTTATTCCAAACGGACACAAATTCTTTTCTGTACTTACAAGATGTCTCGATAAATATGAATTAAGGAGCGCAGAATGAAAAAATTAAAGACACTGCTTATTCTTGCAGCACTCCCTCTTGCACAGCAGGCATTCTCTGCTGATTACGGAGCTATCCTTACAAACGATACAAGATTCAACCTTAATGGAAGCGATAACACAAAACTTCTTAAGCAGAAGGATTCGATTACGGCTTATGCAACTGTTCCTCTTGCTGCTGACGGTTCATGCTACTTCTCGGCAGAAGGGCTTTTTCAGTACAGTTACACAAATGATTTTGACATTGAGTTTTCTTCCGATGAACTTATAGCAGACGTTACTCTCTTTAAGTTAAGCAAATCAGGAAAGCTCGGTTCTTCAAAATACATACTGAGCGCCGGACGTTTCTTCTATTCTGAATTCTCAAATCTTGTTTTCTCACAGACTTCTGATGCCGTAAACTTTAAGATTGCAAATCCTTCAATCGAAGTTTCTGCATTCGGTGCTTACACAGGACTTCTTAATAAGAAGACAGTTTCTATGCTCGATAAAAACGGTATGGAATTTGCAAAAGACAGCACAAAGGATTTCTACGAATTTGCTTCTCCTCAGATTTTTGCAGGTATTTCAATCGGAGCACCTTATCTCTTCTGCAACCAGACTTTAATTGCAGAAGGCTTTGCTCTTCTCGAAGCAGAAGGTCCTGGCGAAAAAGGCGATCAGGGCAGCAGATTCTACGGAACGGCAGGTCTTACAGGTCCGCTTTCGTCTACTACCTTCTATAACTTAAGTACAACATTCGGCTTTAACAAAGACGGGGATGTTTCTAATCTTTCAAAAGCAACGGTTAACTTCTACACTTCGTTCTATTCTTCCGTATTCACAGCAGGAGCAGTTTATGCATCAGGAGAAAGCGGAGGACTTAAAGCCTTTAATGCTGTTACAAAAAATTCGGCATGTTTCTCTCTGTCTGAACCGGCCTACTCTTCACTCATCAAGGGAAGCCTCTCTTACTCAATCAAACCGTCTACAACACTTCTTGCAGCAGCAGGTGCAGACGTACTTTTCAGCAGCGCAGACGAAACAAAATACAGAGGAACTCAGGGAAGACTTTCTGTTTCTTACAGACCTTACTCTGACGTTGAATTAAGTCTCGGAGCAACAAGCTTCTTTGCGGAAGAAAGCAGCGAGAACCGCACGTGCATTACATTCAGAGCCGTGCTCTCTTTATAAAAGAAGGAGGAAAAAATGAAATTTTCTAAGAAAACATTTTCTGCAGTTCTTTCAGCTCTTGTTCTTACAGCAGGTGCCAGTGCATTTGACGTTACATTCATGAAGGTTACCGGTAAAGTAGAATTTCTTGACGGAAGCGAATGGGTTCAGGCCGTAGAAGGTGACATTATCGATGAAGGCACCGTAGTATCAACCGGATACAAATCAGGCGCAGTTCTTCAGACGAAAAGTGCAACGATGGAAATCGGTCCCATGACACGCATTACGCTTGAAAAGCTTAATGATGTAAACGGAAAGGAAAACACATCTCTTTTCATTGACTCTGGAAAAATTCAGACTCAGGTAGAAAGCGGCAATAAATTCAAGGTACGCTCGGCAGTAGCAACCGCTTCTGTACGCGGAACAGACTTTACTGAATCAGCAGACGGAGAACTTAATGTCGGCGGCGGCGGCGTTGATCTTACACCTACGCCCGAAGAAGAAGCACATCCTATGGTCGGTACAACAGATGACAGCATGAACAGAAATGCAAATCCAGGAACATCAAATGTATTCACTTCTTCAGATGAAATCGGAGATTCAAAAGGCGTTACGGTTTATGCAGGTCAGATAAGCACATTCGATACATTCACGGGAATTGCTTCTTCTCCAGCATCAGAAATGGAAAAAGAAGCAACACAGACACCATCAATGACATACACAGCAGCAGAACGTGAAGGTCTTTCCAGCATCGCATCAGGAACAAGTTCAGGCTCAGCAGGAATCACTTCCGGCTCTTCCGGTGCAGGAACACATTCAACGCTTACTGTTATAATCCAGTTTGCTCCCGAAAACTAAAAACAATATTTAAAAACGGCAGGAAAAAAATATGAAATTTACATCATCAAAAATTATTCTTCTTATTATTTCTGTTTTTTATCTTGCCGTTACTTCCTGTTCAAAAAAACAGCGTTCGCCTGCTCCGGCAGACCTTATAACACTTGATGTAAAACCATACATCCCGTCAGAAGACATAGAAAAAGAATTCACCGAAGAAGACGGACTCATCTGTATTGTTTTTGCACCACCATTTAACGAAAAAACATTTCAAGGCGAAACCTTAAAAAAACTCGAAAACTTCTACGGAAACGAACTGAACGGCGGAAAGATTCTTGCACTTACATATCCGGATGATTTTTCGGGACGCATTTCTTCTCTCTACGAAATCATTGACGACAAAAAAATAAGGGGACTTCTGCTTCTGGGAGCACCAGATAACACACACAGAACACTCGGGCGCATTCAGGATTTTTGGGAAGAAAACGTACCGTACAACATCATCTCACTTTTTCCGAACGACAACACAGACGGGCAGGAATCAACCTGCAACCTTGTATTTACAGCCGAAGATAAAGAAATTGAACTTAA
>JAGABO010000228.1 GCA_017614655.1 Treponema sp.
GTTTTTTTGCAGCCTGTGCCGAAGAAGCAGCTGTAACAGAAACAGTCTTCTCTTCTTTTTTTTCTTTTGATTTTGCAACAGTTTTTGCATTTCCCCATGCACGGAAAGTTCCGTTTTCGTCAATTCCGGCAGCAGGTTTCTTTGAAGCAGTTTTTGCTGATACTGTTTTTGATGCAGCAGCTTTTGCCGTCGTTTTCTTTACTGTTGATGCTGAAGGTTTTGGAGCAGCTTTTGTAACTGATTTAGAAGCTGTTTTTGATGCAGCAGTCTTTACACTTTTTGCAGACTTTGCCGGGGCAGCAGTTTTTTTTGCAGCCGCAGCAGTTTTTTTTATTGCCATTGAATTTCCCACCCATTTTTCAATGTTTAAAAGACATTATAACAGAGAAGTCATTTTTTTTCAATGATAAGATTTTACGACAAAAAAAAAGGGACAAAACCAAAAAAGTTCTGTCCCATTCAAATAAGAAAACCGTTTAAACCTTAAACTTAGTTACCGTATTATAAAGGTCATTTACGATTTCAAGTGTATTTTCTGCATAAGAAGAAGTGCTTTCTGCAGCTTCCGTAATCGAAGACGTACTCTCGTTCATTTCGGTTACTGCATTTGAAATTACATTTGTAATCTTAGAAAGATTTTCCATTTCCCTTGTAATTTCTTTACTTCCTTCGAGCATCTCCATAGACCTGTCTTTAACAGTAGACGTAATGTCATTGATGTTATGAACGGCTTCAAGAATCTGAACACTTCCTGCGTCCTGTTCCTGCATAGCCTGAGCAATAACTTCTTCTTTAGTTTTTACATCTTTTGTCATGTTAAAGATAGTCTCGAACTGCTTCTGAACTTCTTTTGTATTTGAATTAACTTCGGTAATTGTATTCCCAAGATTCTGCAGACGGTCAGAAATTGACTTACTCTGCTCATTTGTTTCTTCTGCAAGCTTACGGATTTCATCGGCAACAACCGAGAATCCCTTACCTACTTCACCGGCGTGAGCTGCTTCGATTGCAGCGTTCATTGCAAGAAGGTTAGTCTGTTCTGCAATATGCTGAATGATGCTTGAAGCTTCAAGAAGGCCCTTTGATTCTTCAAAAATCTTATCTGTCTTTCTAACGGCTTCTTCAACAGTTTTTTGACCGGCAGCAGTTGCGGCATCAAGTTCATTAACCTGTTCTGCATTCTGAATCAGGATTCCCGTTACCGATTTTATACTTGCAACAAGCTGTTCAATTGCAGATGAAGCCTTGGAAACACTCTGCGACTGATTTTCTATATTTTCGTTAAGTTCATTAATATTTGAAGCAATCTGAGTAATCGTTGACTGAGTTTCCGTTACATCAGCAGCCTGATCTTCAATTTCGTTTTTAATGTTATTGATATTTACAACAACATCATTAACCAGCTGAGTCGTCCTGTTCATATTGCGGGTAACAGTTTCCGTTGAAGATTTAGAAGATTCAGCTGTCTTAAGAATATTAATAAGAAGCGAACGTGTAGCATTTGCCAGGGAGTTCATGCTGTTAACAAGAATACCGTAGTCATCACGTCCCAGAACTTTTGTATTTTCCGTTGAATAATCGTTCTTGGCAAGAATTTCTGCATACTCGTTGATGTAGAAAAGACGCATCTTATTTGATTTCTGGTTCATGAAAACCGTAGCAATTCCTACAACACCGCCTATAATGGCATAAGGGATTGCTTCCGAAAAAATAAGGCTGTAAAATTCCTGCACCTGTCCGACTTTATTTATGAATGAAAAAATTACACTAAGAAGCGCACCTGCAGAAGAGAAAAACGCAATAAGGGAACTTCGGATAACAAGGTCCATACCGGTATTTCCCCTGTGAAGCGGGATTTTATAAAGCGTAAATTCAAAATGTGAATAAAAGAATACATAAAAAAGAAGGCTGTAAAGACAGATTGCAGAAACTTCTGCAAGCCAGCAGGCCGCAAAATGAACGTCATGAGGAAGATCAAGCGTAGAAAGGGCAACTGCACATATAATACAGTTCGATATGATAGGTGAAACTACCGTAAGCCCCGGAAAAATCTTAAAACAGCGGTTGGCTTTCTTAAGTTTTTCCTCGGTACCGTCATAGCCGTAAAAAACATGGGTATTAAATTTCCAGAAAAAAACAGGCCAGCCGATATCACAAACAAGGATTGCAACAAGAGTTGCAGGATTAAGATAAAAATCCATAATGACATCAGAAGTAAATACTCCCGAGTTTATAAGGTAAAACAAGTGAACAAATACAGGAAAAATAAAAAGAAGGACATAAAAAACAAAAAGCCTTACTTTATTTACATTCAGGACCTCATGAACAGACAATCGGTTTGATTCACTCATAACTCTCTCCTAAGTTCAATCATGGCAAAAAGCCATCATATATACATTATATACCCGCTTAATGACATTTTCAATCTATTTTTACCGGCACCGTCTTTTTTCTACCGTATGCAGATAAAACAGACAGAAGATGCCGGTAAAAAGCAGTTTCTGAGAGAAAACTTACTGAATTCCGCCTAGAGTATGTAGCGCTCCAGATTCTGGTCCTGAACTATGTCAGAAAGGCGTTCATCAACATATTTTTCATCAATCGTGATGGTTTCGCCTGCATGCTCGTCCGCAGAAAAGCTTAAATCTTCCAGAACACTTTCCATTATCGTATG
This sequence comes from Treponema sp., assembly GCA_017614655.1. GTDB lineage: Bacteria > Spirochaetota > Spirochaetia > Treponematales > Treponemataceae > Treponema_D. Next base: position 2,675 of record JAGABO010000228.1, read on the forward strand.
AAGACGACGGGCTCCGATATTCTCTGCCCTGCTGTTAACGTCCTCTGCAATAAAGGCCATACGCTCAACTGCTTCGGGAGCAAATTTAAGGGTAACACCTTCTGTTCCGAGCAATGCCTCATACTGCTTTACAAGTGCATTTTTAGGTTCCGTTAAGATGCGCTTAAAATCGTCCTTGGTAAGGGCTTCGAGTTCTACACGCAGCGGAAAGCGTCCCTGAAGTTCCGGAATAAGGTCACTCGGTGCCGACACGCTGAATGCCCCTGCCCCGATAAAGAGGATGTGGGTTGTGTTTACGACGCCCCACTTTGTATTTACATCGCAGCCTTCAACAATCGGAAGAATGTCCCTCTGAACTCCTTCGCGGCTTACTTCGGCCCTTCCGCCGTCTCCGCCCTTTGTTGCAATTTTGTCGATTTCGTCAATAAAGATGATTCCGCTCTGTTCTACGCGGTGCTTTGCCTCATCTGCAACCTTATCGCGGTCCGTAATTTTTTCCAGGTTCTGCTGTAAAAGAATTTCCCTTGCTTCCTTAACGGTTACGCTCTTACGTCTTGTAGTTCCGCCGGAAAGCATTTCCTGAAGCCCCGTTATGCTCTGTTCAAGGTCTTCCATGTTTCCGCCTGCAAACATTCCCATCTGAGGCTGCTGCCTTATGGTAAGTTCCACTACGCGGTCTTCGAGTTTTCCTTCCCTAAGCCACACCCTGAACTTCTCGCGGGTTTCCTTCATGTCTTCGCCGACCGGCTCATTTTCTTCTTCGATGCTTTCTGCTTCTTCAGGAAGCTTTTCTTCTTCCAGGTTCTTCGGAATGTCGATGCGGATAACGCCCCCCTGAACAGGAGAATTTTCTCCGAAGATATTGTGCATCATTTTTATGCCGTTTTTCTTCTCTGACTTTTTTTTCTTTCCGGAGCTTCCAGGCAAAAGCAGGTCCAGAAGGTCTTCTTCTACCATTGGTCCGCACTTTTCCTTAAGAGTTTCCTGCATTTCGGCCTTAACCATATTAAAACCTACTGCCATAAGGTCACGTACCATGCTTTCTACATCACGGCCAACATAACCTACTTCCGTGTATTTTGTAGCTTCTACCTTTAAAAACGGAGCTGAACACAGTTTTGCAAGGCGGCGGGCTATTTCTGTTTTTCCGCAGCCGGTAGGACCAATCATGAGGATATTCTTCGGAGCAACTTCATCACGGATTTCTTCCGGGAGCTCAATGCGTCTCTGTCTGTTTCTTAAGGCAACGGCCACAAAGCGCTTTGCCTTGTTCTGCCCGATTATGTAGTTGTCCAGTTTTTCGACAACTTCTTTCGGAGTAAAACCTTCTACAATTCCTTTCTTTTCTGTTTCTGTAACTTCGTTCATTTAGTTCTTCCGTATATTAAAGTTCTTCTATGGTGATGTTTCCGTTTGTATAAATGCAGATGTTTCCTGCAATCTTAAGGGACTTTTCTGCAATTTCGCGGGCACTTAAATCTGATGAATCAAGATATGCAAGGGCTGCAGAATAGGCATAGTTTCCGCCCGAGCCGATTGCAATTACGTCGTTCTCCGGTTCAATTACGTTTCCGTCACCGCTTATAAGGAGAATCTTCTCTGAATCTGCAACAATCATCATTGCTTCCAGTTTCTGAAGGGTACGTTCTGTTCTCCACATCTTTGCAAGTTCAACGGCTGCCCTCATTATATCGCCGTTCATCGTCTTAAGCTTTTCTTCGAATTTATCAAGGAGCGTAAAGGCATCTGCAACAGAACCGGCAAATCCCGTAAGCACCTTGCCGTTGTATATTTTACGAACCTTATGCGCATTTCCCTTGCATACAGTATTTCCCATAGTAACCTGACCGTCACCGGCCATGGCAACCTTTCCGCCGCGTTTTACGGCAATTACAGTGGTACTGCGAATCTTTTCCATCATATAGAATCCTTATATCAGAAATCCCGGATTATAAATACTGCCATGATAAAAAATCGGCTACCGGTTGCGTAATGTGGTTCAAAAACGCGCGATATCGCGCTAAACGCTGTTTGTGGCAAAGGAACTTATTAAATGCTGCTTGCACAGCATCCACAAACAGAGTTTTTTGTCCCACATTCCGCGCCCTCGCGCCAATTTTCTAACCTGAAAATATAAAATGCGGAATTACTGCACTTTTTACTTAGGTAATATGAAACAATATACTGATTTTTTCCGCTTCTGCCAATTAAAAAATATCATTCTTTTTGAACATCGGCATGGGGGAAGGCCTGGGCGTAGATTTCCCGCAGGCGTTCCGGCGTTACGTGGGTATATCGCTGCGTTGTATTTATGTTTGAATGCCCCAGCATTTCCTGAACGATACGGATGTCGGCTCCGTTCATGAGGAGGGAGGTTGCAAAGGTATGCCTGAAAGAATGCGGCGTTATATGTTTTCCCGTTCCTTCTGCCCCGGAGTATCTGGAAATTATCATGCTAACCCCGCCTGCCGTTAAGGCAGTTCCTTTCTGATTTACAAAAATCTTTTCTACGGGAGAAGCACCATTTACCCAGGTAGCAGGAAAGCGGCTTCTTCTTTCGCAGAGATACGACATAAGGGCTTTTTTTGCATCTTTAGAAATAAAGACACGTCTTTCCTTGTTCCCTTTTCCGAGAACCTTAGCACTTTCGTATTTTTTATCAAAGTCCGAAAACTTAAGGGAACACAGTTCACTTACACGGCACCCGGTTGAATACAGTACTTCAAAAATTGCACGGTCCCTTAAAGGCCATAAAAGTTCTTTTTCTTCCGGAAGGGAACATATTTCATCAACTTCTGACTGAGTCATAAAATTGGGAAGATACTTCGGAGCCTTAAGAGTTTTTACGTTAAGCGCCGGGTTTACTTCTATGTAGCCGAACTTCTTACAGTAGAAAAAAAGTCCCCTTACGGCACTAATAAAACGGTTTATGGAAACCACTTCGTATTTACGCTTAGAAAGGGATGCAACGGCTTTTCTGATATCAGCTTCGGTTATAACGGTAATGTCCTTATCTTTTCCGGCAGAAAGGGCAAAATGCTTTAAATCCGAAGAATAGCCTTTTAGTGTGCAGGAAGAAAATCCCCTTACGCTCTGAAGGTAAAGAATAAACTCTTCTGAACATTCCCCTAAAAGCCGGGGTTTATTTTCTTCCACGCAAACCGCCTATTTGTCTCCGGAAGCCTCTCCGTCATCTGAAGTATGCAGATAATCGCAGTCAGGGTTGATGCAGCTTTTGTAAGAACCGTTTTTCTTATCAAACTTTTCTACCATGAACCAGCCGCACTTAGGACAGTAAACATCAATCGGCTTAAAGTGCGAAATAAAGTCACACTCAGGATAATTGGTACAGCCGTAGAATTCCTTTCCGCGACCCTTTGTCTTTCTTGCAACAATTTCTCCGGTTTCGCACTTAGGACACTTTGCAAGAGGAATGCTCTTTGTATTGTGACACTCCGGGAATCCTGAACAGGCAAGGAAGTAACCGAAGCGGCCCAGTTTTTTAACCATTGGCTTTCCGCATTTTTCGCAGATTTTATCCGTAGGTTCATCAAGGGTACCCTTAAGGCTTTCGGCTTTTTCTGTAACTTCTTCTACGCGCTTTTTAAACGGTCCGAAGAAGTCGCCTATCATGTTGTTCCAGACAAGAGTATTCTGTTCAACCTTATCAAGGTCGTTTTCTACGTCTGAAGTAAACTTTTCGTTTATTACTTCGGGGAAGCTTTCTACAAGAATCTTACAGATGATTTTACCGAGCATTGTAGGCACAAGCTGCTTGTTGCTTCTTGTAACATAGTAGCGGTCAAGGAGAACAGAAATAATCGGAGCATAAGTTGAAGGCCGTCCGATTCCTTTTTCTTCGAGAGTTTTAACCATGCTTGCATCGGTATAGCGAGCCGGTCCCTGAGTAAAATGCTGTTCAGGATAGAAGCTGCCTGTAGAAAGTTCCTCTCCAACTTTAAGAGAAGGAAGGTTTCCCGTAACTTCTTCTTTAGAAGAAAGAGTCTTTATTACGTTATAAAATCCCTTGTAGGAAAGTTTTGAAGCACTTACACGGAATACGGCATCCCCTGCCTTAATGTCTACGCTGGTTGTCTTGGACCTTGCATTGTTCATCTGAGAAGAAACGAAGCGTTCCCAGATGATTGAATAAAGCCTGAGCTGATCGCGGGTAAGATATTCCTTAACTGAATCCGGCGTGTATTTAACGTATGTCGGTCTGATTCCTTCATGAGCATCCTGAGCACTTTTTCCAACGGCATATTCGATTTTTTCCGGCGGAAGTTCATCAGGATAGTTTTTAGAAATCCAGTCGCGTACATCATCAATTGCTGTCTGAGAAATACGCACGCTGTCAGTACGCATGTAAGTAATAAGACCTACGCGGGTACTTCCGATCTGAATACCTTCGTAAAGCTGCTGGGCAATCTGCATGGTTTTGCGGCTTGTAAAACCAAGTCTGTTTGCTGCAGCCTGCTGAAGCTTAGAAGTCGTAAAGGGAGCCTTCGGACGAACAGTCTTTTCTGCTTCCTTTATGTCACTTACTACGCAGGTAGAATTCTTGATTTTTTCGATGATTTCGTTTACGGAGGCCTCGTTTTTAAGTTCCGGTTTTTCTCCGTTATACTGCGTAAGCTGGGCTGTAAACTTTGTGCGGCCCTTCATAAAGTCTGCTTCAAGAGACCAGTATTCTTCCGGAATAAAGTTTTCTACTTCCTGTTCCCTTTCGCAGATAAGGCGGAGTGCTACAGACTGAACGCGCCCTGCAGAAAGTCCGTTCTTTACTTTTTTCCAGAGAAGCGGACTTAAATTATAGCCTACAAGGCGGTCAAGAACGCGGCGGGCCTTCTGGGCATTAACCTTGCATTCATCGATTGTACCGGGATGCTTTACGGCTTCCTTGATTGCAACCGGAGTAATTTCGTTAAAGACGATGCGGCTTATCTTTGCATCAGTTTTTTCTTCGAGGGCACGGTTTAAATGCCAGGCAATTGCCTCTCCTTCGCGGTCGTTATCCGATGCAAGCAGGACTTCGGTAGAGTTCTTTGCATCTTTCTGAAGTTCCTTAAGGAGTTTTGCCCTTCCCCTTACCGTTATGTATTCAGGATTAAAATCATTATTGATGTCAATTGCAATGCGGCTTTTGGGAAGATCAATAAGATGTCCCATACTTGCCTTTACCGTATATCCGGAACCGAGATAGTGTTCAATTGTCTTAGCCTTTGCAGGAGACTCCACTATAACGAGAGTATGTTTCTTTTTTGCAGCGTCCTTAGTTTTTTTAGTTACCGCCATATTCACCTCAGCTACAGCCCGTCAAAAAGTTCAGGCTGCATTTTTAAGTCCGTTCTCTGCCTTTCGACAGCATTCAGGAAATCAGCATAATCATTTATGACCAGCGCCCCATCCCGCACGTATGCAGAAGGAACTCTTTCCCGCCTGGAAGCAGATTCTTCCATTAAAACGGACTTTCTTTCTATTTTCAATGCCTCTTCACAGAAGCAACTAGAATGAAACAACAAATCACGGTTAAAATCAAGGGCAAAATCAGCCGTAATTAAAGCACCGCCGGAACACGGGGACTGAACCACAAGAACAGCCTCGCTTAAACCGGCAATAATTCTGTTCCTCTGCACAAAACGGAAAGCCTGAACAAAAGTCCCGGGAGGACACTCACTCAGAAGAAGTCCGTCTGTTTTTAATATTGCAGAAGCCAGAGCCCTGTTTACCGACGGAACTACCGTGTCTATTCCGCATGGAAGTACGGCACAGGCAGCACCACTGAAGCCTTCTCCTGCACAGGACAGGCTTCCTTTATGTGCATAGGAATCAATTCCCTTTGCAAGCCCGCTTACCACAGTATAACCGTCCATAGCAGCATCTCTTGCAAATGCAGCAGCTGCACGCGCACACTCGGGACAGGCATTTCTTGTTCCCACGACAGAAACACAGGGCTTAGAAAGTACCCCGATATTTCCCCGGTAATAAAGCACATAGGGAACATCTGCAATTTCCCGAAGAAGAGGAGGAAAAGATTCATCATCAAAACGGACAGAACCTATTCCTTTTGCCTCAATCACCTTAAAAGCCGGCATACAGGCGTAAACGGCATTTTTCATGGAAAAACCGCGTACCCTTAATCCGCGCCCTATGATTTCTTCTATGCCACTTGTAGACAATACAGCGAGAGCGCTCAAACTGTCAAGGTTTTTGGACAAAAGAAGTTTCTCACGGGCAGAAAGAAACCCCAGAGAGGATAATACTACATCTATTTCGTTCACCTAAAGAAGTTACTTACTCTGAGGCTGCAGGTCAAGGATAAATTTTTTATTAGCCGTTGCTTCGTTCACTTTTTCCGGGTTCGGATTGATTTCTATTATTTTGTCATACAGCTGAATTGCCTTTTCAAATTCCATACATGAATAGTATGCTCCGGCAAGTACGAACATTGCATTTGTATCACGTTTCTGGGTTTCCAGGAATTTTTCAAGATAAGGTATGGCTTTTTCATATTCTTTAAGCTGGAAAACATACAGAACACCGATTCCATACATCGCCCTGTAATATTTAGGATCAATACTAAGCGCCCTCAGGTAAGCTTCTTCGCTAAGACGCATATAGTTAAGCTTTTTCTGAATCTGTTCCATATCGGCATTTCCCTGGGCATCGTAGTCCAGACAGGTATTAGCCATGTAACCGGCACAGATTCCTATGTAGTAATAAAGGTTTGCATTGTTCGGATAAGTAACTACAGCCTTCTGGAAGCATTCCAGTGCTTTTCCGTACATTGCTTCATCCAGATAGCGGGTTCCAAGAATCTTATACCATATTCCGATCTGAGCATCAGTTAAGGCAAGATCCATTGCCCTTCTGTCGAATTTACTGATTGCTTCGGTAAGTTCCTCTTTAGTAGTAGGATTAGAAACACCTTCTTCCATCTTCTGCATGCGCTTTATTGAATTGTAGCTTGCGCCGCACGAAGTAAAAATCATCAGAATAAAAAATAAAGAAACCGCTTTTACCTTCATAAAATCATTTCTCCGTAATATGACCCGGAAAAAACTCCGAGTGATAATTTTTCAGGGCCGAATCATCCACGTGAGTATAAATCTGCGTGGTAGACAGATCCGTATGCCCAAGAAGTTCCTGAACCGACCTTAAATCAGCACCGCCCTGCAGCAGGTGTGTAGCAAATGAATGGCGGAGAGTATGAACCTTTGCCTTTACCCCGCTCATTGATTCAAATTTCTGAAAATTCTTCCAGACTCCCTTGCGGCTTATTTTTTCACCGCGATAGTTTACAAAAAGATAAGGACAGCCTTCGGTCGAAAGAAGATCCTTCCTTACGGAAAGCCATTCTTCAAGCCTTTTTTTTGCCTCGTCTCCAAACGGAACAAGCCTCTCCTTACTTCCCTTTCCGGTCACGGCAATCATCTGAACATCAAAATGCACATTCGCCAGCAGAAGCGAGCACACTTCACTGATTCTTAAACCGGCACTGTAAACAAGTTCAAAAAGAGCCCTGTCACGTTTTCCTATTACAGTATCCGTGTCTATCGAAAAAAGAAGCGAATTAACTTCCTCCACAGTAAGCACAGACGGAATACGACGCCTTACTTCCGGACGGTCGAGTTCCATCATAAAATTCGTTTTCCAGATTCCCTTCCTGCATAAAAAAGCACCAAAAGCCCTTAGTGCCGACATATCTTTAGCCACGGTTACACAACTTTTATTATCTACGCGCCTTTTTGCAGAAAAATAAAGGGCCTCCTGAGTTCCCGCATTTTCGAGCGGAATATTTTTTTCGGAAAGCCACTTAAGGAACTCTTTTACGCTGAACACGTAGGTTTCTGCGGAGAGCTGTGACTTTCTTTCTGCAAGCAGAAGATCTGAATAAAACTCTTCTGCTATGGAATCATCTCTAGTCGACATCCAGCTGGGAAAGATTTATCTGACTGCTGAGCTGCTGTCTCCAGCGTGCCGGCACAGTCTTATCCTTCGGGTCAATTTTGTATCCTTCAGGAATTCTGTCGATTGATGAAACCTCTTTTTTCATAACAGGTTCATCTTTTTCTTCTTCCGGTTCTTCTTCTTCGTTTCCGAAAAGTGACATAGTATCTATGTTGATTGCACTTACCTTATTTACTGAAGACGGAGAAGGAACTTCATCCTGAACAGGTTTCTCCGGCATTCTTCCACCGGAAAGTATGCTTTCAAATTCATCCCTGTCTACAAGAGTCCTGTCTGCTGCAGCAACGGAAGACTGAGCTTCGAGATTTGTTCCGTCTTCAAACCCCTTGTTGAATCCGGCCGCAATGAGCGTAACGCTTATCTTTTCTCCCATATCGGGTTCTTTAAGGCAGGAATAGAAAACTTCAACTTCTTTATCTGCACTTGCCCTGATACAGTTTATGATTTCATCAACTTCGCCCATTGTAAGCTGACCGTTGCTTGTAATATTTACCAGCAGTTTTGTTGCACCGTCTATCTGACAGTCTGCAAGCATCGGATTTGAAATTGCAGCCTGAGCCGCATCAACGACACGGTTTTCTCCCTCTGCAGTTCCCATTCCAAGTATTGTTTCGCCCTGATCTTTAAGAACGCTTGTAATATCTGCAAAGTCAAGGTTAGGACGTCCTTCTTTTGTAATAAGCTGAGTAATTCCCTGAATACCGGAACACAGAACTTCGTCCGCCATTATAAAAGACTGGTCATAAGTAAGATTTTTTCCTTCCGTCTTAATAAGCTGCTGGTTAGGAATTACTATGATTGAATCAACGCTGGCCCTGAGTTTTTCGATTCCTTCAAGAGCACGCCTCATGCGCACCCTTCCTTCAAATTCAAAAGGAGTTGTAACTACTGCAACAGTAAGGATGCCGGCTTCCTTTGCAACCTGAGCTGCTATAGGAGCAGAACCTGTTCCCGTACCGCCGCCCATTCCGGCTGTAATGACAACCATGTTCGCACCCTGAACTGCTTCACGGATTCTTTCTATATCCTCTATTGCAGCTTTTTCTCCTATATCCGGGTTTCCTCCGGCACCGCGCCCGCCGGTAAGCTTCTGTCCGATTGCAATTTTGTTGGGAGCCGGATGATTGTGAAGAGCCTGCTGGTCTGTATTAAGAACATAAAATTCCACATCGGTGGCATTTATTTCGATAAGTCTTTTTACGGCACTTGAACCGCCGCCGCCGCAGCCTAAAATTTTTATAACAGTTGGATTTGCCTTAAACTGGTCATCATCGTTTGAAACTACAGAAAGTCCGTCTAACATATTTCCTCCACCCAAATATATTAAATCACATTTCTAAAATAAATTCTTTATTCCTGAGCCGATTTTTCCAAAAATACTCTTTTTTTCTTTATCTTCACCCGGTTTTCTGCCCTTTTTGGGCTCTTTTGCAGTCTTATTGCGTAAAACAATTCCCATTGCAGTTGCAAAATCAGGATCCCTGTAAGAAAGATTCTTTGCAAAACCGTAGTCACCTGCACAGCCTACACGGACAGAATTTGTATGCCAGAGTTTCTGAGTAAGGTCAATAATTCCGTTCATAAGGGCACCGCCGCCCGTAAGTATAACACCGCCTCCAAGTGTATGCAGACCGGAATTCCTTACAACTTCCTTTATTACTTCCTTCATGATTTCTGTCATGCGGCTTTCGATAATCTGAGCAATTTCGAATTTTGTAGTAAGTTCAGGACCTTTACCGCCCACACCGGGAACAACAACTTCTTCTTCAAGACCTTCCAGTTCCGTAAAACAGCATCCGCTTTCTACCTTAATTTTTTCTGCCTGCTGGAACGGTATATTCTTGATGATTGCGATGTCGTTTGTAACAAGATTCTGTCCGAGTGGAACCGAAGCCGTAAATACGGGAGAGCCTTTATTAAGTACCATTACATCTGTTGTTCCGGCTCCAAGATCAATCAGGACACAGCCGAGTTCCATTTCGTCTGAATTTAAAACACAGTTTGCAACGGCAAGAGTCTTAAGTGTTATTCCGCCGTTAAAATATCCGCTTCGTAAAATACATTCTTCTACAGTAGCAATTGCATCCTGAGAAGCAGAAACAAGATGAACGGAAACTTCGAGTCTGTTGCCTATGTTACCGATCGGATTTCTGTAGGAGATTCCGTCTATTACGTATTCCTGAGGAATTATATGTATGATTTTTCTGTCGATTGCAACGTTGATTGCTCTTGCGGCTTTAATTGCCCGCTGCTTTGTACTTTCGGTAATTTCGAGTCTGCGGTTCCTTTCGGAAGTGTCTACTCCGCACATTCCGCGTTCATTACGGCTTTCTACACGGTCGCCGCCTATTGCAGTAAAAACTTCGGAAACTTCTTCTCCGGCTTCGTATTCAGCTTCGGTTACAGCTTCCCTGACAACACGGCTTACGTCATCAATATTAACGATTCCACCCTGACGGAACGCTTCAGGAGGCGAAGGTCTTTTTGAAATTCCTATAACCTCAGGCTTCTGATCAGCATCTACTTTAGCTATGACAACCCTTATAAAGTTTGTGCCTATATCCAGGCCAGCAACTACACGGCTCATACCCACCCCACCGCATTTTGTTCAAAGTCTTTCTTCCTGTACGCCAGGAAGAAAAGGCGTATTCTTTCTGTATGAAACCGAACCGTACCTTAAATCAAGTTCCGTGACGTCCGGTTCTATTGTGTTCACAACATCCAGAGCTACCATCATATACTTTAATGCGTCTTCATTCAATGCCCGGTCTGTAATTACTTTAATTCTGTTCTTTACAGGATAAAGTACAAGTTCATAATTGCCGTAAGTTTTTGCTACAACACGGATTTCTGATATGGCAGAAAAATACTTCTGCGGAAGTTTTTCTATCTGGTAAAGCTGATTCATAAGAGGTCTGTATTTTTCCGGAAGCCTCATTCCTTCATGCAGGTTCTCTTCTTTAAATCCGGAGAGTACAGGAATAGAAGAATTCTTTGCAACATCCGAGAAAACCGGTGAAGAAAAAATAACGCCGTTTCTGTCTATCTGAACTCCCCTCATCTTTCCGTTTATAAGGAAAACAGCTTTTGCAACAGGAATACGTTCTACGATATGAATATCAATTGAATCCGGGAAATGTTTGTCGATTGTAACGCTTTCTACGGATGAAACTTCCGAAAGAACGGAAGATGCTCTCTCCGCATCAAAGCTGAGCCAGGTAAATTCTCCGTTTTCCATAAGTACGGAACGGAGTTCCATGGCAGTCTTTTCGTCAACACCGGAAAAATTAATATCCGGAAACGTAAGGCACGGAAGCACAAACTTATAAAGCAGCGCTTCTGCAAGCACAAAAATTGCAAGAAGGACAACTACAATCTTAAGGACCGAAAGTGCCTTCTTACCCTCTGGCTTCTTTTCCTCTGCAACGAAAGGCTCAAATTCAAATTCATCGAAATCAGCAAAAACCGGATCGCTCATTCTGTCTCTCCACTAACCAATTTGTATTTCAAATTCATCGGTATCAATATCTTCTTCATCATCATCGTCATACTCGGGAGCAGGACAATGGGATGCGTTCATAATGAAACCGCACATGCACAACGTAAACAGAAGGGATGTTCCTCCTGCCGAAAAAAACGGAAGCGTAATTCCTGTTGTAGGAAAAGCTCCGCAGACGACGCCGCAGTTAAAAAGCGACTGCCCGAAAATCATAAGCGTACAGCCGAATGCACCGTAAGAAGCAAAACGGTCAGGGCACTTAAGAGAGATGGAAAATCCCCTCCACGCAAAATAAATCAGAAGGGCAAAATATCCTGTTACACCGAGAAGACCCATTGCATTTGCCCAGCCTGCAAAAAGATAGTCGTTCTGAAGCTCCGGTACTTCTTTTGCTGTTTCCAGTCCGCTTCCGCTTCCGCTTCCCCAGACACCGCCTTCTATTATTGCCTCTGCAGATTTTATGTACTGATGGGCAGAACCTGTAGAATTCTCTTCGGGCCAGAAGAAAGCTTCTATGCGTTCAAGACGGTAATCAACGGAAACAATCGCAAGTACCATCAGAAGAAAAAGAACTATCATAACAGGAACAAGCCAGACTATTTTCCTGCAGCAGGCAAAAATCATGGCAAGTCCAACCATCATCAGAAAAAGCGCAGAAGAAAGATCGCGCTGAAGAATAATCAGTATTGCAAAAAACATAAGTCCGCCGAAAGGCTTGTAATGATCAAAACCTTCTGTCTTTTCGTAAAGCTTAAGCTTGTCAAAAAGATTTGCCATAAAAAGAATGACCATAAACTTTGCCATTTCCGACGGCTGGAAACTTCCAATACCCGGAACATTTATCCAGCGGGCAGCACCTTTAAGTTTCATACCGATTCCGGGAGCATGAGTAAGAACGCACAGAAGCGCAGCCCCCAGAAAACCCGGAAGAAGAAGCTTCCTTATTTTTTTCATCGGAATAAACGTAAAGAAAAGCATTCCTGCAAAGCCTACTGCCGACCAGAGAAGCTGTCTGTTTACAAAGTAGTTGGGATCCTTTGAGAGCGCACGGGCACGAACCGGAGAACAGATATAAAGAGAGAAAATTCCAAGGCCCCAGAGAAGGATAACCGAGATTATAAACTGAAAATCCGTCTTTCTGTATTTTTCTACCGGACGCTCTGCAAGGAAAGTATAGTTCATGAAGCATTCTCCAGTTTTTCGATTACACGTTCCAGAGCCATACCCCGGCTTCCCTTTACAAGAATCACGTCTTTTTCAGAAAGTTTTTCCTTTAAGAGTGAAACTATTTTTTCCATTGATTCATCACTGTTTCCGGGAACATAAGCACAGTCAAATTCAGGTGCAGTTTTTCTTATTCCTTCATAAGCTGCCTTCATTTCGTTTCCTGCAAACACACAGAAAGAAGCTCCGCTTTTAGAAGCAAGAACTCCGGCTTTAGTATGCTCACAAACGCTGTCTTCGCCCAATTCAAGCATGTCACCTAAAACAAGAATCTTTTTTGCGCTCACTTTTGCAGCAGAAATAAAGTCCAGGGCTTTTTCCAGAGAATCAGGATTTGCATTATAGCAGTCCTTGATAATTGTATACTTTCCGCGTAAAACTTCACTTCGTCCGCTTAAAGGTTCAAGGCTTTCTATTCCGCGTGCAATTTCTGCATCGGTTAAACCAAGCAGCCTTCCCGTCATAACGGCAGCTAAAGCATTCTTTGCGTTATACTTTCCGGGAAGAGAAAGAAAAGCTTTTTCTTTTCCGATACAAATCGTACTTCCAAAAAGAGCTTCATCTTCGCATACAGAAACATCTTCTGAACAGTCAAAGCCGTATTCTATTATATTTTTTCCGGCCTTAGACTTAAGGAAATCTTCATAATCATCACCGGACGGAATAATCGCAGTTCCGTTTCCGTTAAACCAGTCAAAAACCTTTGCCTTTTCTTCTGCAATCTTTTCTCTGCTTCCTAGTTTTCCGATGTGGGCAGTTCCGATATTTGTGATTACTGCAATGCGGGCTTTTAAAACGGCAGAAATTTCTCCGATTTCGTTTTCGCGGTTCATGCCCATTTCAAAAACACCGGCTTCGTGTTCATCAGTAATTTCGAAAACAGAAAGCGGAAGTCCGGTTTCGCTGTTAAGGTTTCCGCGGTTAGAAACAACCCTGTACTTCTGTCTTAAAACAGAAGCAATCAGTTCCTTGGTAGTTGTTTTTCCGCTTGAACCGGTAACTGCAACTTTTATAAGCGAAGGAAATTTTTCTACATAACGGGCAGCAGATTTCTGAAGGGCAGTAAGAGTATTATCTACCGCAATAAAAACTGAAGCAGGATATTTTACGGAAAGCTCTGAATAAAATTTACCGTCTTTTTCAAAACTGCTTTTTGCAATGAACACAACCGAAGCACCCTTTTCCAGAGACTGAGGAACATAAAGGTGTCCGTCCTGTTTTTCTCCGATAAGGGGAACAAAGAGTGAGTTTTTCTTTACAAGCCTGCTGTCTGTCTGAACATTATCAAAATAAACCGCATCTTCTCCAAAAACATGAAGACCGCCTGTCGCTTGAATAATCTGTTCCAGCGTCAACAAAGATGCTTTCATTTATCTGCATCCTTCATTTTTACCCTCACTATATCACCGCTTTCTGCAGGGTGCATTCCAAGTTCACCTTCTGCAATATCCTTGATGCGCGAAGATGATTTTAAAAGACTTATATCTGTTATAAGTCGCTCATTTTCTTTAACAAGAAGCTCCTGTTTTTTTTCCAGCTCACCGATATCTTCTTCGATTTCCATTGTTGTCCTGGCCACAGAAGCCTGAACCAGAAAAGAGAAAGGAACGGCAAACGCAGTACCGACTGCAAATCCGATTCCAACGATTATGCTTTTTCCAATCATACAGCCTCCGTTACAGAAAAACGTTTTATATCTGCATCACGCAGTTTTCTTACGACACGAAGCTTTGCACTTCTGGAAGGAGAGTTTGACCTGATTTCCTCTTCCGTAGGTTCAACTGCTTTCCTTGTTATAAGTTCAGCACAGGGTTTTCCTCCGCAGGTACACACGGGCTCTTCCGGAGGACACACGCACTGCCTGGAAAGATTTCTGAAGTAGTTTTTTACGATTCTGTCTTCAAGTGAATGGAAGGTGATTACTCCCATTTTTCCGTTTATGTTAAGACAGTTGAATGCATCATGAATTGTTTTAAGAAGGTTTTTAAGCTCTCCGTTAACCTGAATACGCAGGGCCTGAAAGGTTCTTGTTGCAGGATGAATCTGACCGTGTCTGTAAGAAGCCGGAACTGCCGACCAGATGATTTCTGCCAGTGCCTTTGTTCCGCTTATGACAGAAGCACGGCGGACTTCACAGATTGCAGAAGCTATGCGCCTTGAATACCTTTCGTCAGAATAGGCGTAAATCATGTCTGCAAGGCGTTTTTCTTCCCAACCGTTAACTATATCTTTTGCGCTCTCTCCTTCAGAAGGATTAAGCCTCATGTCAAGTTCTTCGTCATGGCGGAAGGAAAAACCGCGGCCGCTTCTTTCGTAGTGGAATACGGAAATTCCAAGGTCAAAAAGAATGATATCGGGCCGTCGGGAGGTCAAATCGTATGATGAATAAAAATCCTTTGACCAGCCGTTATAAAAAGAAACCCTGTCGCCGAAAACAGAAAGCCGCTCCTTCGCCCTTTTCTGAATCTCGCAGTCTGCATCAAGGCCGGTTATTTTTAATGAAGGGAATTTTGTAAGGAAATTAAAAGTATGTCCGCCTTCTCCCAGAGTTGAATCAATCATATAGGCATCATGCTCAAAAGGTTCACCTTCCGGTGAAAGATAAGAGAGACATTCATTTAATAATACCGGAGTATGGACTGCTTCCACTTTTTCCCCACCCAACTTTTTTTTACAACAGTATACTGCTCATAGACTCCGCGGCTTCAAGGAAAGAATCCTCTGTCTTCTCCAGATAAGAAGCATAAGAGGCACTGTCCCAAAGTTCCATATACCTGTTTATTCCAAGTATCGTACACTCGCCTTTTAACTGAGCATACTCCCGGAGGCTCTGGGGAATAGAAAGGCGTCCCGACTTGTCAAATTCAATTTTCTGAGCCGGTGCGATAAAACGCCTTAAAACAAGACGTTTCTGATCGTTAAAGAGTGAAGCTGAACCGAGGATTTTTTCGCTCAGTGCAGCCCACTCTTCGCACGTAAAAAGCATGAGACAGTGATCAAAGCCCTGCGTAACCATGAGTTCATTCTGCTGTAAAACAGCGCGCAATTTTGCCGGAAACTGAATTCTTCCCTTCTCGTCCAGCGTATTGCGAAACTCACCAATCAGCATTTCCATGCCACTATTCTCCACTTTCCCCCATATTCTCCCACTTAATTACATTTTATCCTTAAATTTATTTATGTCAACGCAAAAAAGTGCCGATAATGATAAAAATTTAGTTTCCGCCTGATTTTTACACGTAAAAATGTATACACCATATTTAGAGGTTATATATGCAGGATGACACTATAAAAATAAACACTTTAAACGAAAGCCGCCTGCACAAAACCTTAAAAAAACTCTATACACTGGAACATTCCGGCAAAACAGAAGTAAAAGAAGGCCCTTACATTGCAGACATCGAGTGCCCCGGAAAAAAAATCATAGAAATTCAGACTTCGACGCTGGCTTCTCTTGCTAAAAAAACAGAATATTTCTTAAAAAACGGCTTTTCCGTAAAAATTGTCTATCCTCTTCCAGAGGAAAAAGTGATTGTTACTCTTAATTCAGACGGAAGTAAACTTTCCAGAAGAAAAAGTCCGCTTAAAAAGAACCTTATCTCGGTTTTCCGGGAGCTTACGGCCTTAACTGATTTTCTTACAGAAAAGAAGTTTTCCCTTGATGTCCTCCACTGCTCCATAGTAGAAACACGAATAAAAACAGAAAATATGGTTCAGTCAAAAAACAGAAGGAGACGCCACTTAAAAGACTGGGTTAAAACAGGAAAAGAGCTTTCAGAAATAAAGAAACGCACAGTTTTCTCCGGAAAAACTTCGTACAGGAAACTCATACCATTTAAAAAAGAAAAGCTTTTTACAGTAAAAGAACTTACAGAAGCCTTCATAAAAAA
>JAGABO010000229.1 GCA_017614655.1 Treponema sp.
CTTGTGCGGGACGTTAAGGTTGTTGCCATGGAAGACAGGCGTCAGTATCTTGCTGCCGTTATTGAACTTAATGATGAAGGTAACGAAAAGTTCCGGGGCGAACGCAAGCTTGTAATCAATAATTATTTCCATGATTTCCTTACCCAGTATTTTGAAAATGTCGTCATTCCTAAGAAGTGGCGCTTTGTAGAAAAAATTCCTGTTGATGTTCAGGGTAAGAAGCATAAGGAAGAAATCATCGCCCTCTTTAAAAAGGAAGACGGAGCTTCAGAATGAATTTTCACGGTATCGGAAACGAAAAGGTAATTTCTTCTTCTCCCGAAAAAGTTGAACTGGAATTTTTAATTCCTTCTTCGTCTGATTATTTTGACGGACACTTTCCACAGTTCAAGCTTTTACCTGCGGTAGCCCAGACTTACATTGCAGTAAATTTTTCGGCAGAATACTTTTCGCTTTCTAAGGATGTTTCAAAAATCAAGCGCTTAAAATTCGTACAGCCGATCCTGCCCGATACAAAGGTTATCCTTGTCCTTGAATATAATTCAGCAAAGAACTCTGTAAGTTTTGAATTCAGTGATGCTGATGCAGAAGGAAAACTTTATTCAACAGGCGCATTTTTCTTAAGGAGCTAGACTGTGGAAAATTATTCGATGGCTTTTATCATTCCAGTGTACAAGCATGGCTCTACCCTGGAAAATGTTGTTGTTTCCCTAAAAGAATACGGATGCCCTGTAATTGTAGTTGATGACGGAAACGATGAAGAAAACAGACGTTTTATAGAAAAAACGGCGGCAACGCATTCAGAAGTAATTCTTGTTACCCGTAAGAAAAACGGCGGTAAGGGAAGGGCAATGAATGACGGAGTAAGAAAGGCTTATGAAATGGGCTTTACTCATGTTTTCCAGATTGATGCAGACGGCCAGCACGAAAGCAGGCGGTGCGGAGAATTCATTCAGCTTTCAAAAGACAATCCTTCTGCCCTTATCTGTGGCTATCCGCTTTATGATGATACCGTTCCGTATAAAAGAAAAAAGGGGCGCGAGTTTTCCAACGGGTGGGCTCGTGTTGTTGCACTAAACGGAAACATAAAAGATGTTCTGTGCGGCTTTAGAATTTATCCGGTAAAGCCGTTTATAAAACTTCTTAAACATTTTGCATGGCTTAACGGACGTATGGGGTATGATGTAGATATTCTCGTTCACCTCCTGTGGAAAAATGTTCCGCTTGTAAATGAAGGCGTACATGTTTCCTATCCGGTGGACGGTGTTTCCAATTTCCGCATGGTTCGCGACAACATTCATATTTCGCTTACTTTTGCACGCCTTTGCATAGGAATGATTTTAAGAAGTCCCGTGCTTATTTTCCGTGCCGTTAAAAGAAATATTAAAAATGGAAAATAAAGAAAAATCCAGCTGGGCTTCTCAGAAAGAAATTTCAAGAACGCCGCTTCCGATTAAGTTTACAATTTTTCTCGTAAAAATTTTTCCGCACTGGTTTCTTGCTTCGTGGACCTTTGTTGTTGCATTTTTCTTTTATGTTTTTTCTAAGCGGGCAAGAGCTTATGCACGCGAGTATCAGAAAAGGCTTTGTGTTTTTTCTAAAAACTGCCGCATAAAAAAGCCTCATCCGTATTTTCAGATTCTGTCTTTTGCTCTCGGTCTTGTAGAAAAAATTGAAGGCTGGCTTGGAAAGACAAAGCTTTCTGACGTAATTTTTTTTGATGATGATTCCGATGAACTTAAGGCTCAGCTTGCCCGCGGTAAGGGAGCTTACTTAATCGGCTCTCACCTTGGAAACACGGAGTTTATAAGAAGTCTTGCTTCGTTCGGCGAAACCGGAGTCAACAAGCAGATAGGCGTTACTGCAATTATGGACGTAAACGTAAATGCAAACTTTACTAAGTCCATGCAGCAGATGAACGGGAACTTTGCCTTTGATGTTGTAAACGCAAGCGAAATCGGAACCGGCACAATCGAAGTTCTTGAATCAAGGCTTTCCGGCGGAGGAATCGTTTTTATTACCGGCGACAGGATTCCTGCTGCAGAAAGCGGACGTACCATTAACCAGGATTTTCTTGGAAAGACAGCCCGCTTCCCTTACGGAGTGTTCTTTATCCCGTCACTGTTTGATGTTCCCGTTTACTATGTTTTTTCTGCGCGCAGTAAGGACATCACCATTTCCAATAAGTACAACATGCATGTAATTAAAAGTTCCGTAAGCTTTAACGGAAGCCGTGCAGAACGTAAGGCTGCCATTGCTTCCCTGTGCCGTGAGTTTGCAGGGCATCTTGAAGCTATGTGTGAAAAATATCCGTATCAGTGGTATAATTTCTTTGATTTCTGGCAGGACGGCGGTAAAAAATGAAGTTAAAGAGTAACTTAATTCAGGATGAAATTGTTTTTAAAGTTGAATTTTATGATGTTGATTCCATGCAGATAGTGTGGCATGGCAATTACGTAAAGTACATGGAAAAAGCAAGATGCTCCCTTCTGGAAGGAATCGGTTACGGTTATCTGGATATGGAAAGAACCGGCTATGCTTTTCCGCTTGTAGACATAAAGTTTAAATACATCCGGTCGCTTCACTTTGGTGAGCACTGCAGGGTTAAGAGTACTCTTGTAGAATACGAAAACTGCATAAAGATAAAGTATGAGTTTATCTGCGAGGAAACGGGACTTGTTACGACAAAGGCCGAAAGCACGCAGATGTGCGTGCGCATGTCCGACGGAGTTACCTGCTTTGTCTGCCCGGATGTTTTCTTGAACTGCGTTAAGGAAAAATTAAATGAAAAGAATTCTTAGTTTTTTTGCAGCTGCCGTTCTTGCGGCCGTTTCTGTTTCTGCACAGACAGTTACCCTCGATGAAGTATGTACTTCCCTTACGGAACATAAGGTAACAACAGGAAAATTTGTTCAGGAAAGAAAATCTCAAAAACTCAAGAAGCCTGTTTCATCTTCGGGCGTATACATAATCTGCACGGAAGGTGTGGTCTGGAAAACAGAAAAACCGTTCCCTTCCGTTTCGGCAGTTACAGAATCAAAGATAATTCAGACTCTTCCTTCAGGGAAGAAAAACGTAATAGACGGTTCAAGCAATGAAGTTTTTAAAACTGTTTCAAAAACCCTTTCGTCACTTTTTTCTGGAAACAAAAAGCAGCTCGAAGAAAATTTTATCCTTAAGGATTTTTCTGCAGAAAATGAACAGTGGATTCTTATGCTCGAACCTAAAGACAGAACCATTGCTTCTGTCCTGCGCTC
>JAGABO010000230.1 GCA_017614655.1 Treponema sp.
CAACATAATGGAAGAACAGGTAATTAAACGCGTACACGAAATTTACAACCAGGTTTCGGAACGGATAAATACTGGAATTACCTGCGACTGCGAAAACTGCCGCATGGATACTGCAAACTACGTCCTTAACAGGATTCCGCCCCGTTATGTTGTGAGTGGAAGAGGTTACACACACAGCGCCGACATTCTGAATAATCCGCAGACTGCTGCCGACATAGAAAAACTTATCATCGAAGGAATGCATCTTGTAAGCGCTGCAAAAAGACCTTATCACAAGGTTCACAGATCTGCTGCAAAAAACAGTTCTGTTCCTGAGTTTGTGTTTAACTTTCCTTCTTTTGCAGGAACCGTTTATGACGGAAGCACCTTTGAACCTGTTACAGATGCAGAGATTCTTCTTAAACTCGACGGAAAGCCTGCAAAAATGACTGACGTTACATGGCCTAATCCAGTTAAGACATACGAATCAACAAAAGGAAACTACACGTTCAACGTAGAAAGCATCGAAAGTCAGAAAGAAGGAGAACTTAAAAAGTTTACCTTTACTGTCGAAGTAAAAGCTCCCTCTTACGAAGAAACTTCCTTTTCGTTTACGGTACCGCTTTATTCAGAAAGCACAGCCGGCAGTTTTGTGAACACCTCCTACAGCGTAAAAATTCAGGATGTGATTCTCTTTAAAAAAGACGGCGAAAATACATACAGAGATCAGGAGTCATAAATGAATACACTTCAGAATTACAGGGCAACAGCCTCGGAAAAAGGAAGATTTCTTACAAAAACCTACGCATGGATGGCATTTGCACTTGTTTTAAGCGCAGCAGCTGCATGGTACACATCTAATTCCATAGAAATGATTTCGTTTATATGGGGCGGAAAACATATCGCTTTTTATGTACTTGCTTTTGTAGAAATTGCACTTGTCTGGGGACTTTCGGCTTCCATAAGGCGCATAAGCCGGACTCTTGCAGCATTTCTTTTTATTCTGTATGCGCTCATAAACGGCGTAACACTTGCTTCAGTCTTTATCCTGTTCAGCACGACTTCCATTGCATACTGTTTTCTCGGGGCAGCAGGAATGTTCCTTCTTATGAGCATCTACGGAATGACCACAAAGCAGTCACTTGCAAAAGCCGGCCACTATCTTATGATGGCACTTCTCGGAGTAATCCTTATAAGCGTAGTAAACCTCATAATAACAAAAATTACGGGAGAAAAGCTTTCTACACTCGACTGGATTATTTCGCTTGCAACCGTCGTAATTTTTACGGGACTTACCGCCTATGATTCTCAGAAGATTCTTGCCGCAGCAGAAAGAGCCGACGATGGTGAAGCATATCAGAAGCTTGCAATAATAGGCGCGCTTGAGCTTTATCTTGATTTTATAAACATCTTCCTTGCCCTTCTCCGTTTGTTCGGAAAATCAAGGGACTAAAGTTTTACATTAAATGAACACTGAATATATTCTCAAGGTTCTTCCACTCTATTGTGATGCAGCTCTTCTTACGTTAAGGCTCGGTTTTGCAGGAATAATTCTTTCTGTTATAACCGGCCTTTTGTGCGCTCTTGCAAGATTCTGGAAAGTACCCGTTCTAAAAAACATAGTGCGCGTTTACACGGAACTTTCAAGAAACACGCCGCTTTTGATTCAGCTTTTCTTTTTATACTTTGCTCTTCCAAAGCTCGGCGTAAAACTTTCTTCTGAACAGTGCGGCGTTATCGGCCTTGCATTCCTTGGCGGAAGTTACATGGCAGAAACTTTCAGAAGCGCACTTGAATCTGTAAGCCGCCCTCAGATAGAAAGCGGACTTTGCATCGGCCTTACAAAGGCACAGGTTGCACGCTACGTTATAATTCCTCAGGCACTGGGATTTTCTGTTCCGGGACTTTGTGCAAACATTATGTTTCTTATTAAGGAAACTTCCATGTTCAGTGCAGTTGCCCTTGCAGATTTAATGTACATTGCAAAAGACTTAATCGGAATGGATTACAAGACGGATGAAGCCCTTACACTTTTAGTTGTGTTTTATTTTATAATTCTTCTTCCGGTTTCGGTAATTGCAAACATTGCAGAAAGGAGACTCCGCCGTGCAGCAGTTTCTTGATTCAATAACAGAAGCCTTTTCCGTTCTTTTTATGGGAAACAATTTTCTACGTCTTTTAGGCGGCCTTGTTGTAACTATAAAAATTGCAGCAGTTTCTATTATTCTTTCGCTTTTTTTAGGAATTATTTTCGGTCTTGTAATGACTGTAAAATTTAAGCCGCTTAAAATCATCTGCCACATATATCTTGAAATTATGCGCATCATGCCGCAGATGGTGCTTTTGTTCCTTGCCTACTACGGACTTACAAGAGCGTCAGGACTTTCGCTTACAGGAGAAGCAGCGAGCGTTCTTGTATTTACGCTCTGGGGAACTGCCGAAATGGGAGACCTTGTGCGCGGCGCTTTAAAAAGCATGAGCCGGCATCAGTATGAAAGTGCACGTGCTGTAGGCCTTACCGAAAAGCAGATTTTTATTTACGTCATAATGCCGCAGACAGTGCGCCGTCTTGTTCCTCTCAGCATGAACCTCATAACGCGAATGATAAAGACTACCTCACTTGTCGTTTTCGTAGGTGTTATTGAAGTGGTAAAAATCGGTCAGCAGATAATTGATTCAAACAGGCTCACGGTTCCGTCGGCTTCGCTTGCCGTATACACGGTGATTTTCTTTATGTATTTCATCGTGTGCTGGCCTCTTTCAATTGCAGCATCCTGCATAGAAAAAAACATGAAGGCCTGAATACAATCGGACGGCCCGGAAGAATTTTTTAATGGAGAAGAAAATGGCATTACTCGAAATAGAAAACCTCGTAAAAAGTTATAAGGAAGCAGGCGGCGTTTTAAAAGGAGTTTCGCTTTCCGTAAAGAAAGGCGAAGTAGTCGTAATTCTCGGACCTTCCGGCTGCGGAAAATCAACCCTGCTCCGCTGCATCAACGGACTTGAATCCGTACAGGGCGGCGAAATAAAGCTTGACGGTGAAGTCATTTCAAACCGCACTAAGGACATGCACATCGTACGCCAGAGAGTCGGAATGGTTTTCCAGAGCTACGACCTTTTTCCTCACCTTAACGTTCTTAAAAACGTTACGCTCGGTCCGCTAAAGGCTCAGAAAAGGAACCGCGCCGAAGTTGAAGCAGAGGCAGAAAAACTTCTTGAACGCGTCGGCCTCAAGGACAAGATTACCGCATACCCGAGGCAGCTTTCGGGCGGACAGAAACAGCGCGTAGCAAGTGCACGCGCCCTGTGCATGAATCCCGAAATCCTTCTGTTTGATGAAGTTACCGCAGCTCTTGATCCCGAAATGGTACGCGAAGTTCTTGACGTAATGATGGACCTTGCAAAGGAAGGAAAAACCATGCTCATTG
>JAGABO010000231.1 GCA_017614655.1 Treponema sp.
ATGTTTATTCAAACAGCGATGACGTGGCGACCATCGAAATGACCTATGTGCAGGACATATCATCTGCATTAAAGGTGGCAAATGAAAGGGTGAGCAACCTAGAAGCACAGCTGGCTGATTTGTTGAGCGAAACCGTTCTGGTCGCCAGTGAAACGAAGGAAACGGGGGGAGAATCATGAGTACAAGATTTTTAACGGACCGGAACTTAAATTTACCTGGACACCCGAAAACCTTATTTACATAAGATATGAAGATCCGTCTACGTGGCGCTATAATGAATATTTTTTTGATGATGAAGTTCCTGCAAAATTTTATTTAAAAGGTGGAAAAAACGGCTGTGCCCCTGATGAAAATCATGAAGTTTATAAATATGCATATTTTGACCCTTCTGCTTATGATGAAGATAATCAATGCTATAAATATGACAGCGTTCCCCCGATGGCAAAAATGAATTTTACGAATTATGAAAACATAACTTTTACTGTTGAAGATTTTTTAGGAAAAGGTTCCGGCGTAAAATCAGCAAGAATCGAAATACAAAACAAAGTATATCAGATAAATACTGAACCCTATACATTAACGCTCCCTCTTCACGGAATTGCAGACTATATGACTTTACCAACCACCGATAAGTTTAAATATACAGCATCTGATAAAGCTGGAAATACCATAACTTCAGAAATCTGGAACCGCTTTGTAGAATCAGATATCGACCATATTTCGACATTAAACAACTCTCAGATCTCAATACATTACAACAGTTCTAATATAAACAGGCACGCAGATGTTTATACACTATCAGAAGAAAATGTATGGACCTTAATAAAATCAGCTGACTGGAAAAAAGACAGTTATTACTATTTTACATTTAATGACAATTCAGTTACAAACAAATGGGTAAAACTTTCTGCTTACAACAAGGATGAATATGATAGTTCCACGATACCGCTGAGTTCTCCTTACTTTATATACATGGGAAATGAAAGTTCGCCTCTGTATGATTCAATGATAAAAAACGGAAACACTACAAGTTCCGTTACAGTTACATCCGATTCACCAGTTTATGTTCATACCCTCTGTACAAGAAACAGCAACTGTTCTGCCTGGAATGCAAGACAATGGTGTCTTTTGGGAAAAGAAGTCGACTCTGCTGTCTTAAACTTTTCTTCAACAGATACAAGAAATAAAAGCTACACAATCAATTCATATAATTTCGAACACAACATTCCTGCCGGTGCATACTATGTAATAATTTCACACTTTGCAAGGAATGATCCTAATGAGCAGTACACCTTCATGACAGAACCTGTAAAAAAATAAAAAAAAAGGCAGTCAGAAAACTCTGGCTGCCTCATTTTACGCGACCTGTTTCTACTGAATGGTTACCTTATTTAACTTCCAGATGTCACGAACGTATTCTTCGATTGTTCTGTCCGAAGAGAACTTGCCGGAGTTTGCAATGTTAAGCAGCGTCTTACGGGCCCAGCCTTTTCTGTCGGAATAAGCTGCTGCAACTTTTTCCTGAGTTTCTACATAGCTTTCGAAGTCTGCAAGAATGTAGTAAATATCTGCACGCTGACCTTCTACACCAAAGACAAGCGAATCATGGATTTCCTGGAAGATACGGCCGGAAGAACCGTAAGTTCCGTCAACAAGCTGCGACACAACCTTAGCAAGAGCCGGACATCTGTCCAGATACTTCTGCGGATTGTAAGAATGCTCTTCGTTTATCTTGATGATTTCATCGGCAGTAAGTCCAAAAATAAATGCATTGTCTTTTCCGGCCTCTTCTACGATTTCGATGTTAGCTCCGTCCAGAGTTCCGATTGTAAGGGCTCCGTTCATCATAAGCTTCATGTTTGAAGTTCCTGAAGCTTCGTAGCCTGCGGTAGAGATCTGTTCAGAAACATCACTTGCAGGAATGATTTTTTCTGCAACAGAAACGCGGTAGTTTTCTACAAACACGACGCGCAGTTTTCCACCGACACGGCGGTCATTGTTTACGCGGTCTGCAACGCTGTTGATAAGCTTGATGATTGACTTTGCACGGCGGTAACCTGAAGCAGCCTTTGCTCCAAAAATAAACGTGCGTGCCGGAGGATTAAATGACGGATCTTCGATAATCCTGTTGTACAGATACATGATGTGCAGCACGTTAAGAAGCTGCCTCTTGTATTCATGAAGACGCTTAACCTGAGTATCAAAGATTGAATCAGGATCAAGGAATTCATTCTGTTCATGCTTAAGATAATCTGCGAGCCGTTCCTTGTTATGCCTCTTAATCTGAATAAGCTTATCAAGTGAAGCATCATCATCAGCAAATTTCTCGAGTCCCTTAAGAAGCGAAAGATCTTTTTCCCATCCGTGACCTATTCTTTCCGTAATGAATTCAGCAAGTTCAGGATTGGAAGAAAGAAGCCAGCGGCGCTGCGTAACGCCGTTCGTCTTGTTGTTAAACTTCTGAGGATAAATCGTTGCCCAGTTTTTAAGTTCCTGTTCCTTAAGAATTTTTGTGTGGAGTTCTGCAACACCGTTTACGCTGAAGCATGAATGAATTGCAAGCCATGCCATGTAAACCTTTCCGTCATGAATGATTGCCATGTGATTCTGATTATAATAATCTTCCGGGAATTTCTGACGGAGTTCTATCATAAGGCGGCGGTTGATTTCTTCTACAATCTGATAGACACGCGGAAGCAGGCGCTGGAAAATTTCTATAGGCCACTTTTCGAGAGCTTCTGCAAGAATCGTATGGTTAGTGTAGGCAAACGTCTTCTGAACGACAGCCCATGCATTGTCCCAGCCCACATTATATTCATCAAGAAGAATACGCATGAGTTCAGGAATTGCAACAACAGGATGCGTATCGTTAAGCTGAATTACATGATAGTCTGCAAACTTAGAAAAATCAGTTCCATGGTGAATTACATACTGGCGGATTAAATCTTGAAGCGAAGCAGAAGTAAAGAAGTACTGCTGCCTTAAGCGAAGTTCCTTTCCCATAGGTCCGTTATCGTTAGGATAAAGGACGCGGCTTATGTTTTCTGCATTGTTCTGGCGTTCAACTGCACGAAGATACTGTGAATCATTGAACAGCTGAAGGTCAAATCCGTTAGGACTGGAGGCCTGCCACAGACGCAGCGTGTTTACCGTATTACAGCCGTAACCTACAACCGGCATGTCATAGGGAGTTGCAACAACTTCTTCGGCATTTTCTATGTAGAAGCGGTCCTGTCCGTCCGGAGTCTTTCCGTATTTGATTTCTCCGCCGAACTTTACGATTACGGAAAGGTCGCTTCGTTTTACTTCCCAAGGGTCACGGTGCTTAAGCCAGTTGTCCGGGAATTCTACCTGTTCTCCGTCAATGATGTGCTGTTCAAACATTCCGTATTCATAGCGGATTCCGTAACCGTGTCCAGGATATTCAAGAGTTGCAAGCGAATCCAGGAAGCACGATGCAAGACGTCCAAGGCCGCCGTTTCCCAAACCTGCATCCGGCTCTTCGTCTTCTATCATGTCGATGCTGATGTTCATGTCCTTGAGGACTTCCTTAACGCCTTCCATAATTCCGGAGTTGATAAGGTTGTTCGAAAGCGCACGTCCCATAAGGAATTCTGCACTAAGATAATAAAGCTGCTTTGTTTCCTTTTCGTTGTACTCACGTCTTGTATTCATCCAGTGCGGCATGATTATCTCAAGAGCACTCGCACTTACTGCATCAAACAGATCATGCTTTGAAGCCTGAGTAATATCTTTTCCGTACTGTCGTCTAAGTCGTGCGGTAAGATTAGCCTTAAATTCTTCAGCATCAAATTTCATAAAATCCTCCTAGATCCTTATTTTGCCATCAATATAATAAGCGAACCCGCCGGAACAATATAGCGTTCCTGGGCACGCAGAAGTTCAGCCTTCCCTCTCTCCACAAGAGGCCGTTTTTCGTCGGAAGTATCTGCAACAAGGTGCCACTTCCTTTCATCACCAAGAGACGGAAGATTTACCATTACATCACGGCGGTCTGTGTTTGCCGCAACATAAAAGTCTTCGTCAAAAGTTCCGTCATCTTTTTTAAATGAAGAACCGCAGATTTTAAAAGCAAGGAAATGCGAAATCTTATTCCAGTCCGGATTTGTACCGTCCCTGTCAAACCATTGGATTTCGTTTTTACTTCCGTCAAAGAAATTCTCACGCCTGAAAACCGGATGTACTTTTCTTAATTCGATTGCCTGCTTTGTAAACCACACAAGCTGATTATTCAAATCAGCATTGCTCCAGTCAATCCAGCTCATGTCGTTGTCCTGGCAGTAAGCGTTGTTGTTTCCCTGCTGTCCGCGCCTGAATTCATCACCGGCTAAAAGCATCGGAGTTCCCTGCGAAATCAGAAGCGTAAGGATAAAGTTACGAATCTGTCTGTTACGTGCACGTTCTATAAGCGGATTTGCAGTCGCTCCTTCAAAGCCCATGTTCCAGCTCCAGTTTGAATCCGTGCCGTCGCGGTTTCCTTCTCCGTTTTCTTCGTTGTGCTTTCCGTTGTAGCTTACAAGGTCATTCATCGTAAAGCCGTCATGACATGTTACATAGTTGATTGAATGATAAGGCTTTTTTCCCTGAGAAGCAAAAAGATCAGATGAACCTGCAATACGTGTTGCAGCTCCTGTAGAAACATGCTCGTCACCTCTCCAGAAGCGGCGTATGTCATCACGGAAGCGGTCGTTCCATTCTGCCCAGCGGTTTCCGGGAAAGCATCCCAGCTGATATGCTCCGCCGGCATCCCACGGTTCAGCAATTATCTTTGTATTGCGCAAAACCGGATCTTCGGAAATAAGAAGTGTAAGAGGAGCATTTCCAAGAACAGAACCGTCTTCTGCACGTGTAAGTATAGAAGCAAGGTCAAAGCGGAATCCGTCAATATGATATTCAAGAACCCAGTAGCGCAGGCACTTTAAGATAAATTCACGCACTACCGGCTGATTACAGTTAAAGGTATTTCCGCAGCCCGAGAAGTTCATGTAATACTCTTTGTGACTCGGAACCAGCGAATAGTAAACGCTGTTTTCCAGTCCGCGGAAATTAAGTGCAACTCCGTGTTCATTTCCTTCTGCCGTATGATTGAATACGACATCAAGGATGACTTCGATACCTTCTTTATGAAGAGCCTTTACAAGCGACTTAAATTCATTAACACATGCACCGGGAGTTTTATCAAACGCATAGCCGGCCTTTGGCGAAAAAAAGTTTACCGTAGAATAGCCCCAGTAATTTTTTAACTTTCCGCCGGTTCTGGGATTAAGGTTAGAATTCTCGTTTTCATCAAATTCAAAAACAGGAAGAAGCTCAACCGCATTTACTCCAAGATATTTTAAGTACGGAATTTTTTCTACAAAGCCCGCATAGGTTCCAGGTTTAGTAACGCCGGAATTTTTTCCTGCAGTAAATCCCTTAAGATGAGTTTCGTAAATTACTGATTCAGAAAGAGGTCTGTTTATAGGTCTGTCGCCTTCCCAGTCAAAATCATTGTCATCAATTACTACACATTTTGGGAAATTTGAATCACGGGAAAAAGCACAGTGTTTTACATCAGATTCATCAACAGGAGGCTTGTAATTTTTTGGAAGATTAGAAAAAACAGAAACTGCAGTCAAAGCTTTTGCACATGGATCCATAAGCAGCTGATTTTTGTCAAAGCGAAGTCCGTTATGCACTTCAAACGGACCGTCTGCCTGATACAGATAAAGCGCTCCTTTTGAAACACCTTCAACTTCTATATGCCAGATATCGCCGGTGCGGTTTATTTCGGGATCAAGCGTAAAACTCTTTAAGGGCTCCCTGTCATCCTGCGAAGCGTAAATATTTAATACGATGCATGATGCGTTTCTGCTGAAAACGGAAAAATTTACACCCCGATGAGTAAGGCTTGCCCCCAGCGGCAGCGGTTTTCCGTCAAAAGTCCTGATTTCGTTCATACGTTCTATAAAGATAACACATTTTTAATGATTTTTCCATAAAAAAGGCTTACCTGTCTGTTACTTATAGTTTTTAAAACGCGGATTATGCTATACTGATTTCATGGACAATAATGAGAATACAGATGACTACACGATTGAACCGGCAGGTCCCAAGACAGCGCTTGTTTCCATAATCGGACGGCCAAGTGCAGGAAAATCAACTTTTTTAAATACTGCAAGCGGAGAAAAAATAAGCATTGTTTCTTCCGTTCCGCAGACCACCCGAAATGCAATAAAGGGAATCGTAAACACCTCCCTCGGACAGCTTGTATTTGTAGACACGCCGGGCCTTCACTTAAGCGAAAAAAAACTCAACCTTAAACTTACGAAAATTGCAGCAGACCAGATAAAAGAAAGTGATGCAATACTCTACGTACTTGATTCAACCCGCGAACACGGAGAAGAGGAAGAACTTATTGCAGACATGGCACTTCCATTTGCAGACAAAATCGTAATTGCCGTAAACAAAATAGAAGACCCGCGTGCAGATGTAAAAAGTTCCCGCGCATTCATAGAAAGAAAATTTCCTGATTTTCCGAAAGACCGCATAATCGAAATGAGTGCAAAGGAAGACAGAAATGTAAATGATGTACTCCGTGCTCTTTATGACCTTGCACCTGAGGCACCTCATCTTTACCCTGAAGAATTTTATACAGATCAGGAAGTTGAATTCCGCATTTCAGAAATAATACGCGGAGAAGCAATGAACCGTCTTAAAAACGAAGTTCCTCATGCAATCTACGTAAACATAGAAAACTTAAAAATGGTAAATGAAAACCTTCTTAAAGTTTTTGCAGAAATCTGTGTTGAACGCGAAAGCCAGAAAGGAATCGTTATCGGAAAAGGCGCTTCCATGATTAAGACAATCCGCACCGAAGCAGAAAAAACATGCCGGGAAATTTTCCCCTATAACGTAAAAATCGACCTCCAGGTTAAGGTAGACAAAAACTGGAGGCAGAAGGATTTTGTTCTTAATAAACTTCTTACAAATTAGCCCTCTAAAAACTGCGGTTTAGAAACGCTCCTGAATATTTTTTAAGGCACCAGAAAGTTCACTGGAAGAGGGCATAAAAATATACTTCTTAGAAAGAAGTTCTACTGCATCTTCAAGGCTTTCTCCGCTTTCTTCAACCGCATTTTTATAATCTTCAACAAATTCTTCGCGGCTCATTAAAGCCTCACTTACAATCGAATCAATATCCGAAACAAGCCAGTGACCTTTTTTATAAACAACAGTAACGGAATCACGGCAGTCCCTGACAGTAAGATCAACGGAAGACATTGAATAAATTATAAAATAGTGAACATCATATTTTTTTGTATCACCTTCAGAAAGCGGTTTTCCGTCTTCTAAAGTCAGGGAAGGAACATTATCTTTTCTTCTTCCCGTTGTTCTATAAAGTGATGCGGGATTTTCATTTACCGTAAACTGAGAAAGTCCGAATATATTGTAGTCTTCCCTGTTAAAAAAAAGCCATGATGCAAAATCTGTAGTAGAAACCTTCATATCGTATGCACTTCCCATTTTTGAAGAAACATAAATATTACTCAGCTGTTTTTCTCTTTCTTCCATTTTTCTTCCCTCAGCTGAATGCATGATACCGTCAATGTTAAGTGAATTTACGGAAGAGTAATAAAATTCTACAGTTTCCAGAGAAGTAAGTCCGTTTGTTGAAGGTCTTTTTGCAGAAGCAGAAATCATTGAATATGCAACAAAAATAAAAGCTGCAAAAATCACGGCTGCAATTCCGATTGCAGTTGAATGAATATTTACAAATCGTTTTGCTTTTATTGAGCGCTCTTTTTTCTTTAAATCACGTTCTGCCCTCTGTTCAAACTGTTCTCTTGTTAAAACAGAAGAGCGTTTAACTTCTTTTAATTTACCGTCTTTTAGAGTGCCGTTATAATCAAGTCCGCATTCCATATAGAAATCTTCCATAGGGAATCTTTTCTGTAAAAAGCGTTTAAGTTTTTTTTCATCCAGCGGATTTAACGAGAGTGCCTCATCAATGTAAGAAGAAACTTCCGGAGTAAGGCCGTAAACTGAATTTCTTATGTACTTAAAATCTGTTTCCCTCATAAGACGAAGAAGTTCTTCTTCTGTCTGTGCAGAATACGGAAGCGCACCGGCAAGAGCTTCGTAGGCAAAAGCCGACTGGGTAAACCTTAAACACGGAACTTTCTTTAAGTTAAGGTTAACATAAAAAAGTCCACTGCTAACTTTATCTTCTTCGCTTAAAAAAGAATATGCACTCTTAAAAAGAAATTCCGGAACAAAGATTACTTTTTTTAAATCAGAACTTACAAAAACTCCTTCAGAAAAAACAGAACTGTAAGAAACTTTATCGCTTATCATTTCTTCGATAAGAGTAACCATAAAAGAACGGATAAAAACCTTTTCTGCTTCCCCGTCCTCTTTAAGAAGGAAAGAAAGCGTTTTTCCTTCAAAAGCGTTTCCTTCTAAATAAACCCTGTTATTCTCTTCCAGAGTTCCAGAAAACTTCCACGGAGAAAAATTCCAGACACCGTTTTTATTTTCTGCAAGAAGGCCTTTTTCTTCCATGCGTTCTGCAAGGCGAGCCTTAACAAATTCTTCCGGTGTAATCTGTGTGTCAAAAAAAAGTTTTCCGTTTCTGTAAGAAATCATTTAAATTTTACCTTCCGTTCTGAGAATATAGATATTTAAAGTAATCCATCTTTGTGCTTAAAGTTGCATCAAATTTTGGAAGCGTCTTTTTGTAAGATTCAAGACTCTTCCAGAATTCATAGAAGCGCGGATCTTTTGAATAAGCCTGTGCATAAATAGAAGTTGCTTCTGCATCAGCCTTACCTTTTGTTTCCTCGCTTTTTCTGTAGGCTTCACTTTCTATGGTGCGCTTTTCGTTTTCGAGTTTACCGAGCCACTCTGCTTTCTTTCCTTCGCCAAGAGAACGGTAAGCCTGGGCAACCTGATTTCTTTCTTTTATCATGCGGTTGTAAACGCTTTCGGTAAGTTCATCAGAATACTTAATCTGACGCGGAACTATATCAATAAGTTCAATTCCGTATTCGCCTACCATCTTGCGGGCTTCTTCTACCATTTCCTGACAGAGTGCAGATCTTCCCTTCTGAACAATTTCGTTGTTGTTGCTTACATTAACAAGGGCTTCAATTTCTGCACTGTCTTCTCCTTCGATTCCTGCAAGCTGACCTTCCGGAACCGAGCTGTCCCTTTCGTTTATGACATTGCTTGAACGCACGATTTCGCTGAGCCGGTTTTTTGTGATGATTGTTCGTGTTGCTGAATCAATTATGTCGCTCAGTTTTGCATAAGCCTGATCAAGAGTTTTAAGTGACTGATAGAATAATGCCGGGTCACTGATTTTCCAGCGCGAGGTCGTATCAACAATGATAAACTGATTTTCTTTTGTAGGAATTCGTGACGGGTCTCCATCCAGAGAAAGTACCTTTGACGGATAAAGAGTTACAACATCAACAAGCGGAAGCTTCATGTAAAGCCCGGCGTTTGTC
>JAGABO010000026.1 GCA_017614655.1 Treponema sp.
CTGTTGATGAAGGTAAGGTTAAGACACGCTTTGCTGATGTTGCCGGTGTTGATGAAGCAAAGGATGAACTTGTAGAAGTTGTTGATTTTTTAAAGCAACCAAAAAAATATACTGATATCGGCGGTAAAATTCCTAAGGGTGTTCTTCTTGTCGGTCCGCCGGGAACAGGTAAAACTCTTCTTGCCCGTGCAGTTGCAGGTGAAGCCGGAGTTCCGTTCTTTAGAATCAGCGGTTCTGATTTTGTTGAAATGTTTGTCGGTGTCGGTGCTTCCCGTGTGCGTGATCTGTTCAGGACTGCGAGGGAAAAAGCTCCGTGCATTATTTTTATTGATGAAATTGATGCAATCGGAAAGAGCCGTGTAAACAGCATTTCAAGCAATGATGAACGTGAACAGACACTCAATCAGCTTCTGGTAGAGATGGACGGTTTTGACAACGAAAAGGGACTTATTATTCTTGCTGCTACAAACCGTGCTGATGTTCTTGATCCTGCTTTGTTAAGGCCGGGCCGCTTTGATCGTCAGGTTCCTGTTGAACGTCCTGATGTAAAGGGACGCGAGGCAATTTTACGCATTCATTCTAAAAACGTAAAACTCGAGGATTCAGTTGATTTTGAATCGCTTGCACACGGTACAATCGGTTTTGCCGGAGCTGATCTTGCAAACGTTGTAAACGAAGCAGCTCTTCTTGCTGTCCGCAATGGTCATACAAAAGTTACGATGGATGATTTTAACGATGCAATAGATAAAGTGAGCATCGGTCTTAAAAAGAAAACCCGCCGCGAAAACGAAATGGAGCGCCGTCTTGTTGCGGTTCACGAAACAGGTCATGCTCTTGTCGGTGCCTTTACTCCTGATTATCCGCCGGTTAACAAGATTACTGTGGTTCCGCGTTCCAACGGAATCGGGGGCTTTACTCAGTACCGCGAGGAAGAAGAAAAGCATCTTAAGACTTACAGTGACCTTATAAATGAAGTCGATACCCTGCTTGGCGGACGTGCCGCAGAGGAAGTTGTGTTTAACGAAATTTCTACCGGTGCTTCCAACGACATAAGCCGTGCTACGGGAATCATCAAGAGTATGATTACTGATTACGGAATGAGCAAGCGCTTTAAGAACGTCATGCTCGGAAAGGCAGGCCGCGGTTATGGTGCTGCAGCAGAGCCGGAGCTTGTGCGTGAGTTCTCGGAAGATACTCAGAAGTATATTGATGAAGAAATTGCGCGCATAACGGACGAGCGTTACAATTACGTAGTTAAGCTTTTAAAGACCCACCGGGAGCTGCTTGATTACGTTTCCAGTCGCCTTCTGGAAAAAGAAACGATTGACGGAAAAGAGTTCGAAGAAATCGTAAAGGCAGAAAAGCACTGTGCTGATTTAACGGAAAAAGCAAAAGCCGGAACTAAAAAGGCAGCAGTGCGCGCTGGAAAAACTGCGTCTAAGAAAGTTTCTGAAACAAAAAAAGCAGAAACTAAAAAGACCAGAACAGCAAAAAAATAGTAAGGTTGTGCCATTGTCAAAAAAAGGCAGTGGCATTTTTTATATAAACATGGGGATGTCTGAAAAGTTAAAATTGCGGTGGTTGTCCTGGTAGCAAAGCTTCCAGCCGTTTATCGAAACCACATCGTTTTGACTTATCAGTCAGCTTCATTAACATCAATTTTTTAGAGGAAAGAAATGGCATACTATTACGAAGAACCGTCACACACTTTTGGAGAATACCTGCTTATCCCGGGTTACACTTCAGCAGACTGTATTCCGGATAACGTTTCGCTTAAAACTCCGGTTGTAAGATTCAATAAGAAAGCTGGTGAAAAATCAGCACTGTACATGAACATTCCGCTTACGAGTGCTGTCATGCAGTCAGTTTCTGATGACAGAATGGCAATCTCACTTGCAAAGGAAGGTGGAATCAGTTTTATTTACGGTTCACAGACAATCGAAAATCAGGCTGCAATGGTTGCCCGCGTAAAAAGCTACAAGGCCGGTTTTGTTACTTCTGACTCTAACATCCGCCCGGAGCAGACGCTTTCTGAGGTTGTTGCCCTTATCGAAAAGACAGGTCATTCAACAATTGCCGTTACTGCCGACGGAACTGCACACGGAAAACTCGAAGGAATCATTACGGAGCGCGACTTCCGTGTGGGCTATGTAGACATGAATTCTAAAGTATCTGAATACATGACTCCGTTTAAGGATCTCATCACTGGAAATGACGGCATTTCGTTAAGTGACGCTAACGACCTTATCTGGAAACACAAGGTTAATCAGCTTCCTGTTGTTGATAAAAACGGAAATCTTGTTTCGCTTGTTTTTAGAAAAGATTTTGACAGCCACGAAACTTATCCGCTTGAACTTCTTGATGACCAGCACCGCTACATTGTAGGAGCCGGAATCAACACACGCGATTATATGGAACGTGTTCCTGCTCTTTTAAAAGCCGGTGTAGACATTATGACTCTTGATTCATCAGAAGGTTTTTCTGAATGGCAGAGACGTGCACTTCACGATATTCACGAAAAGTGGCCGAATGCAAAAGTCGGTGCCGGTAATGTTGTTGATGCAGAAGGTTTCCGCTTCCTTGCAGAAGCTGGTGCAGACTTTGTAAAGATTGGAATCGGTGGCGGTTCAATCTGCATTACACGCGAGCAGAAGGGAATCGGACGCGGACAGGCAACAGCAACTATCGAAGTTGCAAAAGCCCGCGATGAATATTACAAGGAAACCGGCATTTACGTTCCGATCTGTTCAGACGGCGGAATCGTTCACGACTATCACATGACACTTGCACTTGCAATGGGTGCAGACTTTATAATGCTCGGCCGCTACTTTGCACGCTTTGACGAATCTCCGACAAACAAGCTCATCGTAAACGGAAGCTACGTTA